>NZ_RCVK01000370.1:0-3319 GCF_003667485.1 Micromonospora sp. BL1 | reverse complement strand
GTCGTCGGGCAGCGGCAGGGCCAGGGCGACGCGCGGGGCGCCGGCCAGCGCCCGCACCGCGGCACCGGCGGCCCGGCGCAGCGACTCCGGCGCCGGAGCGGCGCCCGAGGGCTCCGGGCCGAGGCCGACGGCCACGACCAGCGGCGCGGTCACCGTGCCCAGCGTGGCCAGCTTGATCACCTCGCCCGGGCCACCGGTCGCGCCGAGCAGGGCCAGCGTCTCGGTCAGCTTTCCGTCGAACGCGGCGGCGATGCTCTCCCCGCCGGTCGCCAGCAGCAGGGCGTGGGCGGGTGCGCCGCTGCCCGGCTCGGTGGTCTGGCTGTGCACGCCGATCACGATCGCGTCGACGGCGAGTTCGGCGGGGTCGGTGTCGACCAGGCTGAGGGTGGTGCGGGGCGATGTCACGAAAGCTACTCCGGGCGGGCCGGGCCGGCCGCGTCGTCGCGTACCGGCGATGAAGGTGTCTCCGGCGGCAACCTACCCGCCGGGAGGCGTGGCTGTCCCGCCGATGCGTGCCGACGGGATCCCGCCGATGCTAACCACAGCGGGCCGGGCCGGTAAGTTGCCACCCATGACCGAGGTGACCTCCGACGCTGCCGAGACCCGGCTGCGCCGATCCCCGCTGCACGAGCGGCACACCGCGCTCGGCGCGAAGTTCGCCCCCTTCGGAGGCTGGCAGATGCCGCTGGAGTACGCCGGTGGCGGCGTGCTCAAGGAGCACACGGCCGTCCGCGAGGGCGTCGGCGTGTTCGACGTCTCGCACCTGGGCAAGATCCGGGTCACCGGGCCGGGCGCGGCGGACTTCGTCAACGCCTGCCTCACCAACGACCTCGGCCGGATCGCGCCCGGCCAGGCGCAGTACACGCTCTGCTGCGACGACGCCACCGGCGGCGTGGTGGACGACATCATCGCCTACCTGCACGCCGACGACCACGTCTTCCTGGTGCCCAACGCGGCCAACACCGCCGAGGTCGCCCGCCGCCTGCGCGCCGCCGCGCCCGAGGGCGTCACAGTCACCGACGAGCACGAGGCGTACGCGGTGCTCGCGGTCCAGGGTCCGCGCTCGGCCGAGCTGCTGGGCGCGCTCGGCCTGCCCACCGGCCACGACTACATGAGCTTCTCCACCGCCGGCCTCGACGGGGTGGATCTGACGGTGTGCCGCACCGGCTACACCGGCGAGCTGGGCTACGAGCTGGTCGTGGCGTCCGAGCACGCGGTCGCCGTCTGGGACGCGATCTTCGCCGCGGCCGACGACGTACGCGCCTGCGGCCTGGCCGCCCGGGACACGCTGCGCACCGAGATGGGCTACCCGCTGCACGGGCAGGACCTGTCCCCGGAGATCACCCCGGTGCAGGGCCGCTCCGGCTGGGCGGTGGGCTGGGACAAGGCGGCGTTCTGGGGTCGCGACGCGCTGCGCGCCGAGAAGGCCGCCGGCCCGGCCCGTACGCTGCGCGGCCTCACCGCCGTCGACCGGGCCATCCCGCGCCCCGGCATGGCCGTGTACGCGGGCGACCGGCAGGTCGGCACCGTCACCAGCGGCACGTTCAGCCCGACGCTCAAGCAGGGCGTCGCGCTGGCGCTCGTCGACACCGACCCGAAGCTGCCCGACGGCGAGGAGCTGGAGGTGGACATCCGTGGCCGCCGCGCCCGGATGCGCCTGACCAGGCCGCCGTTCGTCAAGCCCTCGGTGCGCTGAGCCGCGCGGGTCAGTGCTCGCCGCGCTCCCCGGCGTCGAGCACCGCCTGCGTCCAGCCGCCCTCCAGCACGCCGGTGCCGTCCAGCACCGCCCAGTCGACGACGTCCGACGCCTCCACCACCACCGGCGAGCCGATCCGCACGCTCGGGTCGGTGTTGGCGTCGCTGGCGCTGGCGCCGACGATCCGCTCCGGGGTGTCCCACGAGGTGACCCCGGCCCAGACGTACTCGGGGCCGTCGTCGCCGGGCAGGCCGTACTTGACCACGAGCTGGCTCTCCTCGGGCAGCCGGCCGGCCAGGAACCGGGCCCGGATGTCGCCGAGCGCCTCTCGGGCGGTCTCCACCGCGCGGCTCATCGCGTCACCGGTGCGGGTGTAGCGGACGTCCGGCTGGATGCCGTTGAACAGCGTCGCGCAGGCGGCGGCGAAGTAGCGGCCGGGCGGACCCGGGTGCCCGGGCGGCGGGTTCAGGCTCAGGAACGAGTCGGCGTCCGGGTCGGTGGCCGGGTCCAGTTCCAGCCGCAGCAGCACCGGCGCGGTCGCGCCGTGCTGCTCCGGATTGCCGTACGCCACGGCGATGTCGTGCCCGGTCACCGTGGCCAGCACCGGAAGCTGCACGAACGCCGGCACCTCCTCGCCGGCCAGCCCGTCGGTCCAGTCCCGCAGCAGCCGCCGGGCCGCGCCGGTCATCACCGCGCCCCACGCCCGGGTCAGGTGGTCCGGCACGCCCTGGGCCTGCAACTCCAGCAGCCCGAACCGGCGCAGCCCCTTCGTGGTGAACCAGAGCCCGTCGGAGTCCGAGGAGTAGGGCACCAGCACCCAGTCGACGAGCCGGATCCGGCCCTGCTCGTCCGGCAGCGAGCGCAGCGCCGCCGCCGGGTCGAGGAACTGGAGCCCGAAGACGTCCACCACGTCCCCGCCGACCGTCTCGGCGACCGCCGCGGCCACCGCGCGGGCGGCCCACTCGTGCGCGGGCGGCCAGCCCGGCCGGTATTCGGCCTGCACCACCACGAGGTGGGTGGCGGCGGCCAGCCGGGCCAGTTGCTCCTCGGTGGCGCCGAACGCGGTGAGCAGGTCCGGCGGCAGCTCGGGGAACTCGTCGACGGTACGGGTGTCCACCGTCATCAGCGGGCTGTCGAGCATCTGCCGGGCCAGCCCGTGCACCGGTTCGGCGAGCCGGCCGGCGAGCCCTTCCACGGCGGTCTTCGGGCTCACCTTGGGCAGCCCGGTGATCGGCACCAGGTAGGTCGCGTCGAGCGACTCGGGCACCGGTACCGGCAGGAAGTCGTCCGTGATGAGCATGCCGTCCCCCTCGACCACGCCGGTGCACTCGCCCCGAACGCTACCCGCCCGGACCGGTGACGCTCAGCCGGTCAGCACCAGTCCCAGGTAGGACAGCGTGGTGACGATCTCCACGAGCGCTCCGAGCACGTCGCCGGTGATGCCGCCGAAGCGGCGTACCAGGTGCCGCAGCAGCCCGGCCGCGACGGCGAGCGCGCCCAGCACGGCGAGCGGCCCCTGCCACGGACGGTCCGGCACCGCGGGCACGGCCGCCAGCGCGACGGCGACCGCGCCGAGCGCCAGCGCGCCCCACCCGACCGTGCCGGCGACGAGCGCGCCCAGGC
>NZ_RCVK01000254.1:0-48162 GCF_003667485.1 Micromonospora sp. BL1 | reverse complement strand
GTCCGGCACCGGGTCACCGCGGGGCGAGCCGGGCGCCGGGTCACCGCGGACGAATGCGATGCCGGGCCACCGTGGGGACCGGCGATCCCGCGCGAGCCCGGCACACAGACCGCCCACGATCCCGCGCGAGCCCGGCACACCGCCCGCGATCCCGCCCGAGCCCGGCACACAGACCGCCCCCGATCTCGCGCGGGCCGGGCGCGCGGAGCCCGGCCAACCTGCGGGATCGGGGCGGCCTGATCGGCGACCGCGCGGGCGACGCCCTCTACGGTGGTTACCGCGGCCCGGTTCACGCCGGGTGGGCGTGGGCGTGCGCTGATGCCCGGCCGGACCGCCGCCCGGACGACGAGGGGGACGCATGACCGAGGGCGCCGTGTCCCGGCCGGTGCGGGTCCTGCTCGCCGACGACCAGCCGCTGCTGCGTACCGGATTCCGGATGGTGCTCGGCGCGGAGGACGACCTCGACGTGGTGGGTGAGGCCGGCGACGGCGCGGAGGCGGTGGAGCTGTCCCGGCGACTGCTGCCCGACGTGGTGCTGATGGACATCCGGATGCCGCGCCTGGACGGGGTGGCCGCCACCCGGGCGATCGTGTCGGCCCGGCTGCCGGTACGCGTGCTCGTGCTCACCACGTTCGCGCAGGACGAGCACGTCGTCGGGGCGTTGCGGGCCGGGGCGGGCGGCTTCCTGACCAAGGACGTGCCGGCCGAGGACCTCGTGGCCGCGATCCGCACGGTGGCCGCCGGGGGCGCGGTGATGTCCCCGCGCGTCCTGCGCCGGCTGCTGGACCGGTTCGCCCAGGTGCTGCCGGACCCGGCCGTCGCACCGGCGCGGGCGCTGGAACCGCTGACCGACCGGGAGCGCGAGGTGCTCACCCACATGGCGCGCGGACTGTCCAACGCGGAGATCGCCCGGGTGCTGTCGGTCAGCGAGACCACCGTGAAAACCCATGTCGGGCATGTGCTCACGAAGCTACGGTTGCGCGACCGGGTGCAGGCGGTCGTGCTGGCGTACGAGACGGGCCTGGTCCGTCCCGGCGGCTGAGGTGGCGCGGGTCACCTACCGTGACCAGCGGCGGGGCTGATGTGTTGACCATCACGCCGGGTGAGGCCCTGACGTCGGCGTCGCCTGCCGGTCAGGGGTCACCCTGAGCCCGGATGGGGGTCGACCCTCACCGGAAGATCGGCACGGATTCCACCCCAGGTCGGAGGGTTTACGGGCTCCCGACCCCGAGGATGGATTCCGCCGCACCGGCCAGCGGGGGCGGTGCGGCATGAGAACGACAGACGGAAGAGGTAGATGACGTGACCGCGACGGTAGGCCGACAGCAGGCCGCGGCCCGGGCGAACGACGTGTGGAAGGTGTACGGCAGCGGCGAGGCGCAGGTCGTCGCGCTGCGGGGGGTGAGCGCCGAGTTCGAACGCGGCCGGTTCACCGCGATCATGGGGCCGTCCGGCTCGGGCAAGTCCACGCTGATGCACTGCCTCGCCGGTCTGGACACGGTGACCAAGGGCACGGTCATGATCGGCGACACCACAGTGACCGGGCTCAACGACTCCGGCCTGACGAAGCTGCGCCGCGACAAGGTGGGCTTCATCTTCCAGCAGTTCAACCTGCTGCCCACGCTCACCGCGCAGGAGAACATCCTGCTGCCCCTGTCGATCGCCGGGCGCAAGCCCGACCCGGCCTGGTACGACACGGTGATCGACACGGTCGGCCTGCGGGAGCGGCTCGGGCACCGCCCGGCGCAGCTCTCCGGCGGACAGCAGCAGCGCGTGGCGTGCGCTCGGGCGCTCGTCGCCCGCCCCGAGGTGATCTTCGCGGACGAGCCGACCGGCAACCTGGACTCCCGCTCCGGCGCCGAGGTGCTGAAGTTCCTGCGCAACTCGGTCCGCGAGCACGGCCAGACCATCGTGATGGTCACGCACGACCCGACCGCCGCCGCGTACGCCGACCGCGTGGTGTTCCTCGCCGACGGGCAGATCGTCTCGGAGCTGATCGAGCCGACCGCCGAGACGGTGCTGGACACGATGAAGAAGCTGGACGCCCCGGTCGAGGTGGGCAACTGATGCTGCGGGCAACGCTCAAGAGCCTGCTGGCGCGCAAGCTGCGCCTGCTGCTGTCCGGCCTGGCGGTGGTGCTCGGCGTCATGTTCGTCTCCGGCGCGTTCGTGCTCACCGACACGCTCGGGCGGTCCTTCGACGCGGTCTTCGCCGACGCGTACGCCGAGGTCGACGTCAGCGTCGAGGCGAAGCCGAAGATCGACGTCTCCACCGCGGAGGGCATGCCGCTGAGCACCCCGATGCCGGCGTCGGTGCTCGACCGGATCAAGGCGGTGCCCGGCGTCGCCGACGCCAAGGGCGTGGTGGCCGCCGACGGCGCCCGCATGATCGGCAGCAACGGCAAGGTGGTCACCTCGTTCGGCCCGCCGCAGCTGGGCCAGAACTGGCTCGGTGAGAGCGACCTGGTGGAGATCCGCGAGGGCCGCGCGCCGCAGGCCGACGACGAGATCGTGATCAACACCGCGCTGGCCGAGGCGGGCAAGGTCAAGGTCGGCGACCGGGTCGGCGTGCTGACCCTCGCCCCGAAGAAGGAGTTCACGCTCGTCGGCGTGTTCGGCTACAGCGGCGGCCGGGACTCGATCGGTGGCGCCAACGAGGTCTACTTCACCACTCCGGTGGCGCAGCAGCTGATGCTGGGCGAGCCGGACGTGTTCAGCAACGTCAGCGTCCAGGCCGCCGACGGCACCACGCCGGAGGCGCTGCGCGACGAGGTGGCCCGGACGCTCGGCGCCGACTACCAGGTCAAGACCGGCGAGCAGCTCGCCGCCGACGCCTCGGCCGGCCTCAAGGAAGGGCTGTCGTTCTTCAACAAGATCCTCCTCGGGTTCGCCGCGGTGGCGTTGCTGGTCGGCACGTTCCTGATCCTCAACACGTTCTCGATCATCGTGGCGCAGCGCACCCGTGAGCTGGCCCTGATGCGGGCGATCGGGGCCAGCGGCAAGCAGGTCATCGGCTCGGTGGTGCTGGAGGCGCTGGCTGTCGGCCTGATCGCCTCGGTGCTGGGGCTCGCCGCCGGCATCGGTGTGGGCGCGCTGCTGGCGTACCTGTTCGGGCAGCTCGCCGGGGGTCTGACCCTGGCCGGGCTGGGCGTGCCGGCCTCGGCGGTGATCGGCGCGTTCGCGGTCGGCATGCTGATCACGGTGATCGCCGCGCTGCTGCCGGCGCTGCGCGCCTCGCGCATCCCGCCGATCGCCGCGATGCAGGACGTCGCCACGCCGGACCGGCCGCTCACCAAGGTCACCATCGGCGGTGCGGTGGTCACCGGCATCGGCGCGGTGCTGCTGTTCCTGGGTCTCGGCGGGCACGCCGGCGACAGCACCCTGGCGACCATCCTCGGCGGCGTGCTGTTCGCGTTCATCGGCGTGGCGCTGCTGACGCCGGTGATCAGCCGGCCGGTGGTCGCGCTGCTCGGCGCGATGTTCTCCTGGTCGGTGCCGGGCAAGCTGGGCCGGCTCAACTCGGGCCGCAACCCGCGTCGCACGGCGATCACCGCGGCCGCGCTGATGGTGGGCATCGCCCTGGTCACCGGCGTGACGGTGATCCTGGACTCGGCCAAGGGCAGCATCGGCAAGCTGGCGGAGGACAACATCAAGGCGGAGCTGGTGATCTCCGGGTCTACGACCGGCCCGCGCCCGGCGAGCTTCGACCCGGCGGTCCTGGAGAAGGCCGCCGCGATCCCGGGCGTGCGGATGGTCAGCGGCGAGTACGGCGACATGGCGGTGGTCGGCGGCGAGCGGACCTGGGTTGCCGCGTCGAGCAACGTGGCCGCGCTCCAGCAGATCTTCGGGGCGAAGGCCACCGCCGGTGACATCAGCAGACTGGCGCCGGATCAGATGCTGGTCAGCTCCGACACCGCGAAGGCACGCAACCTCGCCGTCGGTTCGACGGTGCCGGTGCAGCTGTCCCGCGGTGAGGCCCGCACCTACACGGTCAGTGGCATCTACGAGAGCTCGCAGCTGACCAACCCGGTGACGCTGCCGCCGCAGGCCACGGCGGACTTCGCCATCCCGCAGCCGATCCAGGGCTTCCTCCAGCTGGCCCCCGGCACGTCGGTGGGCGCCGTGCAGCCGCAGGTCGAGCAGCTGCTGGCGGACAGTCCCGAGGTGTCGGTGGCCGACCGGGCCGCGTTCATCGAGCAGCAGACCGGGCAGCTGGACTCCCTGCTCCAGATGATCCAGATCCTGCTGGCGCTGGCCATCGTCATCGCGGTGCTGGGCATCATCAACACGCTCGCGCTGTCGGTGCTGGAACGGACCCGGGAGCTGGGCCTGCTGCGGGCGATCGGCCTGCGCCGCGCCCAGACCATGCGCATGATCACGGTCGAGGCGGTGGTGATCTCCATCTTCGGCGCGCTGCTCGGCGTGGTGGTCGGCACCGGTCTCGGCGCGGCGGTGGTCGAGGCGCTCAAGGACGAGGGCATCACCGACCTGATCCTGCCCTGGGGTCAGATGGTGACGTTCCTGATCCTGGCCGCGGTCATCGGTGTGGTCGCCGCGGTGCTGCCGGCGATCCGCGCCGCGCGGATCAACGTCCTGGGCGCCATCGCCCACGACTGACACGGCGGGAAGGGGCCCCTCCCGACGGGAGGGGCCCTTTTCGCTACCGGTTGAGCAGCGCCGCGAGCAGCTCCAGGTCCGCCCCGGTCAGGCTCTCCACCTGGTGTACGCCGTCGGCGGGCGCCAGCGGCACCTCGGCCGGTACGGCCAGCACCGCCGCCCCGGCGGCGAGCGCGCTCGCCACGCCGGTCGGTGAGTCCTCGATCGCCACGCACCGCTCGACCGGCACTCCCAGCAGCCGCGCGGCGGTCAGGTACGGCTCGGGGTGCGGCTTGGCCGCGTCCACCTCGTCACCGCAGACGACCGCGTCGAAACTGTCCCGGCCCAGCGTGTCCAGCGCCACCTCGACCAGGGACCGGCCGCTGGAGGTGACCAGCGCGGTGGGGATGCCGGCGTCGCGTACCGCGCGCAGCAGCGCCAGCGCGCCCGGACGCCACTGCAGCCCGGTGCGGAACAGCTCCAGGATCCGGGCGCTGATCCAGTCGGCGCTGGCCTGCACGTCCCGCTCCGGCTGGCCCAGGTCGTCGTGCACGA
This sequence comes from Micromonospora sp. BL1, assembly GCF_003667485.1. Classification (NCBI taxonomy): domain Bacteria; kingdom Bacillati; phylum Actinomycetota; class Actinomycetes; order Micromonosporales; family Micromonosporaceae; genus Micromonospora; species Micromonospora sp. BL1. The sequence continues at coordinate 43,012 of NZ_RCVK01000254.1, read as the reverse complement.
TCCGCATCGCGTCGGCCATGCCGGTGCCGACGATCTCGCGGCGGGCGTCGTCGGACAGGACACCGCCGTACACGGCGGCCAGTTCCTGCAACGCGACGTCCCACAGTTTCTCGCTGTCGACCAGGGTGCCGTCCATGTCGAAGAGCACGGCGGCGGGGTGTGGGCTGCTCAGCGGGGGCCTCCTTCGGTACGCGTACCCCGCCGATCCTGCCAGCCGCGCCCGGTGCGCCCGCCACCGTCCCCGATCGGGGTGACCCGCGGCATCACCGGAGGCCGCAGGCGCCGAGCGACTTCTCGTAGCCGCGGAAGAACGAGTCGCTGCGCTGCTCGGCGGTGCCGTGCGAGCCCTCGGCGAACCACGGCTGGTCGGGGTCGTCGCCGACCGCGAGCAGCCCTTCCCGGAACTCCTCCAGGTCACCGTCGGCCAGCTCCAGCGCCCCGGAACGCACGCTGTCCCCGAGGTACGCCCCGGCCATGCAGTCGGCCTGCAACTCCTGCTGGATGGTGAAGTTGTAGCGGATACCCAGCCGCACCTGCATGCCGTGGGCGTACTCGTGGCCGAGCAGGTAGAACAGGAACGCGTCGCCGATCTGCCGGAACGCCGCCACCGACCAGTTCACGTCGTAGGCGATGAAGTCGCCGGCCGAGCAGTACACCGCGTTGTTGCGCGGCAGCCCCTGCCCGGCGCAGGCCACCTCGCCCTCGCGGCTGTAGGGCACCACCCGCCGGATCGGGGTGAACCGCTGACCGGAGGCGCGGAACTGCTCCGCCCAGTAGCGTTCGGCCAGCCGGACCGCGTCCTGGATGTCCTGCTTGAACTCGGCCACGCTCGTCGTGCCGTCCGCGCGGGTGGTCTGCGACTCGGGCTGCGCGCTACGCGGGGGTGCGGGCTGCTGCGGCTCGCCCTGGTCGTAACCGCCGGCCATGCAGCCGGCCGCCACCAGCGCGGCCACCACCAGCCCGGCGATCGGCCCGCGCCCCTGACGTCCCGCCCTGTCCCCCACCGTGACCTCCCGGCTGTCGCACCCGTGTCCCGCAGCAGTACCCCCGGCAGGCTCCGGTGATACTCACCGGCTCTCACGTACCGCCGCCGGGAAACGTTCACCGGCCACGGGAGCGGTACGGTCGGCGTCGTGGAGTCGCCGTACGCGGGAATCGTCTACTGGCGACGCAGCCTCTGGAACGGCATGCGCTGCGTACCGGTGCTGCTGACGCTGGACGAGGGCCGGCTGCGCGCCTGGGACCGGCACGGCGCGGAGGTGTTCGCCGCCGTCGCCGGCCGGGTCGAGGCCCGGGGAACGATCTTCGGCACGATGGTGCTCACCGTCGACGGCCGCCGGTACGCGCTGGTCGGCGACGGCGCAACGGTCTCACCGGCGCCGAGCGCGGAGCAACGGCGGCGGCTGGCGGAGTACATGGCGCGCGCCGAGCCTGTTTCCGACCTCGCGTCGTGGTGGGAGCCGCTGGCGCGGGCCGGTGTGACGGTGCGCTGACGGCGCGGTCAGTCCAGGCCGCGCATGATGTGCGGCTCGCCGTCGTCGTCGCCGAAGCAGCGGTGCAGCACCTGGGCGCGCGCCCACAGGTCCAGGCTACTCGGCGGTCCGACCGGGCCCGTGCCGGCGGGCGTGGTGGTCAGCACGGGAGCCGGTTCCGGCGGGACCTGCGACGTCACCTCGTCGGTCATGTCCGCCCCTTTCGTCGTACCCATGCTCGTCCGCGGGCGTTTCCGCCACGTCAACTCCGACGGCGCGGGCGTGGACGCGGCGCGCCTGACCCACGCCGGCCCGTACTCCGGTGACGGTAGCCCGCCGGGCCGCCGAGCACAGCCGTATTCCCGACGTCGCCGCAGGTAGCGGCCGGTGATCACGCCTGCGGGCCGCCCGGACCGCAGGTGGCGCAACAGGTGTCGCCGCGCCAGGCGTCGCGGCCCTCGCGGACCGCGACGACGGCGATCACCAGGGCGGCGACCGGGTCGGCCCAGGACCATCCGAACAGGCCGTTGAGGGCCAGCCCGACGAGCAGGACCACCGAGAGGTACGTGCACAGCAACGTCTGCTTCGAGTCGGCCACCGCCGACCGGGAACCCAGTTCCCGCCCGGCGCGCCGCTGCGCGGCCGACAGCACGGGCATCACGATCACCGAGAGCCCGGCCAGCACCAGCCCGACCGGTGAGTGCGCGGCCTCGGCGCCGCCGAGCAGCGCACGGACCGCCTCGACGGAGACGTACGCGGCGAGCGCGAGGAACGACACGGCGATGACACGCAGCGTGATCCGCTCCCGGGCCTGCGGGTCCGGACCGGCGAACTGCCACGCCACGGCTGCCGCGGAGGCCACCTCGATGACCGAGTCCAGACCGAAACCGATCAGGGCGGTCGAGGACGCGACGGCGCCGGCGCTGATCGCCACCACCGCCTCGATCACGTTGTAGGTGATGGTCGCGGCAACCAGCAGGCGCACCCGGCGGGTGAGCAGCGCGCGGCGGTCCGGCGCCGGGCCGGCGGGCGTGACCGGGATCAGCGGCAGGCTCATCAGCAGCATCCGTCCGCGGCGTCCGGGCAGGCGGCCGGGTCGACCGCGAGCACGACGCCGAGCAGGTCGCCGAGCGCATGGGCGAGGCGGGCGTCGGCCAGCTCGTACCGGGTGCGGCGCCCCTCCGGCACGGCCACGACCAGGCCGCAGCCGCGCAGGCAGGCCAGGTGGTTGGACAGGTTCTGCCGGCTGGTGCCGAGCGCCTCGGCCAGCTCGGCCGGGTAGCCGGGCCCGTCGCGCAGGGCCAGCAGCAGCCGGGCGCGTAGCGGGTCGGACAACGCGTGACCGAAACGGGACAGCGCCTGGGAGTGGTGCAGCGTCCGCATGGCGTGACTGTACAGCATTTGCTGTATTCAGGAAGGGATGTACCGGCGGTTGCATCCGGTACCCCGGTACGGGCTTACCGTCGAGAGGTGACCGACGATTCCTGGGTGCCCGACACCTGCACGCTGCCGACCGCCGAGCGGCCGCTGCGGCTGGCCGAGTTCGACACGCTGTTCCGCGACGCGCTGCGCGGCGTCGACCGGCCGGCCGCCGGGCATCTGCGGCTGCACCTCGACGACGACGCCGAACCGGCCGCCCGCGACCTGATCGCCCGCGAGTCGGCCTGCTGCTCCTTCTTCACGTTCGACCTCGCCCGCCCGGACGGCGGCACGCTGAGGCTCGACATCCGCGTTCCGGGCGCCCGTGTCGTCGTACTCGATGCCCTTGCCCTGCGGGCGACGGCCGCGCGGGGCCGGTGATGGGCGAGCCGGAGCTGCGCAGCGGCCAGGTCGCCGACGCGGCCGGGGTCAACGTGCAGACGCTGCGCTACTACGAACGGCGCGGGCTGCTGGCCGCGCCCCGGCGGTCGCCCGGCGGGCATCGGCTCTACCCGGCCGAGACGGTCACCCTGCTGCGGGTGGTGAAGGCCGCGCAACGTCTCGGCTTCACCCTCGCCGAGGTCGCCGGCCTGCTGGCGGCCGGGACGCACGACGCCGGCCTGCGGACCCGGGCCCACGACAAGCTCGCCGAGGTGGAGCGACGGCTCGCGGACCTCACCGCCGTCCGCGACACGCTGCGCGAGGCGATCTCGGCCGGCTGCGACGACCTGATCACCTGCGCCGGCAGCTCCCGCTGCCCGCTGCCCTTCGCCGATCCGGACCACGGCCCCGCTACGGTCTGACGCATGACTGTCGTCCGGTCCATCCTGCTGTTCCTGCTCGCCGCGCTCGCCGAGATCGGCGGCGCCTGGCTGGTGTGGCAGGGCTGGCGGGAGAACCGCGGGCTGCTCTGGATCGCCGCCGGGGTGATCGCGCTCGGCGCCTACGGGTTCGTGGCCACGTTCCAGCCGGACCCGAACTTCGGCCGGATCCTCGCCGCCTACGGCGGCGTGTTCGTCGCCGGGTCGCTCGCCTGGGGCATGGTCGTCGACAAGTTCCGGCCCGACCGCTACGACCTGGTCGGCGGGGCCATCTGCCTGGTCGGCGTCGCGGTCATCATGTACGCCCCGCGCACGAGCTGACGGCGGCGCCGAGCGCAGGTGATGAGTTTTCCCGCCCGTACCCGTCTCACAGACGACGGCACACGACGAAGCGGGAGGATGACGTGATGGGTGCGGAGACGCGACCGGCGGAACTGGGCGTACACGATCTGGCCGGGGTCGACGAACCGGCGTTCACCGGGCTGGCGCAGCGGCACCGGCGGGAGCTGCACGTGCACTGCTACCGGATGCTCGGGTCGTTCGAGGACGCCGAGGACACCGTCCAGGAGACGTTCCTGCGGGCCTGGCGGCGGCGCGAGACCTTCGCGGGACGCTCGACGTTCCGGGCCTGGCTGTACCGGATCGCCACGAACGCCTGCCTGGACCTGCTCGCCAGGTGCCGTCCGGAGCCGGCGACCGGCGGCGAGGTGCGGTGGCTCCAGCCCTACCCGGACCGGCTGCTCGACGAGCTGCCCGCCGCCGGCGCGGACGAGCCGGAGACGGTCGCTGTGGCGCGGGAGACGATCGAGCTGGCGTACCTGGTCGCCGTGCAGCACCTCGCGCCGCGCCCGCGGGCCGTGCTGATCCTGCGCGACGTGCTCGGCTGGCCGGCCAAGGAGGTCGCGGAGCTGCTCGGCGACTCGGTCAACTCGGTCAACAGCGCGTTGCAGCGGGCCCGCTCGGGCATGCGGGAGCACCTGCCGGCGCAGCGGCAGGACTGGACCGGCGACGAGACGGACAGCCGGACCCGCGAGCTGGTACGCCGCTTCACCGACGCCAGCCTCGCCAAGGACGTCGACGGTCTCGCCGCGATGCTGCGCGACGACGTGCGCTGCTCGATGCCGCCCACCCCGGGCCTGCAGATCGGCCGCGACGCGGTGGTGAACGACTGGGTGGCGGACGGGTTCGAGAGCCTGGGCAGCCTGCGGGCCGTGCCCACCGCCGTGAACCGGCAGCCCGCCGTCGCGTTCTACCTCTGGCAGGAGCGCGATGGCGCGTACCTGCCGCTCACCGTCGACGCCCTGCGCATCACCGGCGGGGCGATCACCGAGATCGTCACCTTCCACGCCGACCAGTTCCCGCGGCTCGGGCTGCCGGACCGCCTCCCGGCCGGCCCCACGCCGTAGTGCCCACGCGGACGCTCGCCCTGCCCGGCGGCGCGCGCGTTCCGGTGGTCGCGGCCCGGTGGCACCACGCGTACGGCGTGGTCACCCGCGGACGGGTGCAGCTGGAGCTGCGCGACGGCACTCCCGGGCCGGTCCTCGGCCGGGACGCCGGTTTCTGGCTGCGCGGCACCGGCGTACGCGCGCTGCGCAACCCCGGCCGTCGTACCGCGACGGTGCGGATCCTCACCCCTCACCTCGACGCCCGGAGGAACGACATGATCAGCAGCACCGACACCGCCGTCACAGTGGGCCGCCCGCGCGGCTTCCGGCGGCTCGCCGTCACCGGCCTGGTCGCCACGCTCGGCGCGATGGTGGTCACCACGCTCGCGGCCGCTCTGGCCCGGGCCGCCGGTGTGGACTTCGAGATCCCCGACGGCGGCGGCGAGACCATCCCGCTGGGCGGGTTCGCCGTGGTGACCGGGTTCTTCTCGCTCGTGGGCGTCGTCATCGCCGCCGTACTGCTGCGGTTCAGCGCGCGTCCCGCGCGGCGGTTCGCGTGGACGGCGGTGGCGCTGACCGCGCTGTCGACGGTGCCGCCGTTCCTGGCCGGGGCGGCCGTGACGACCGTCGTCGCCCTGGTCGGGTTGCATCTGGTCGCGGCGGCGGTGATGATCCCCGCCCTGACGCGGAGCCTGCGGGCAAGCTCTCCGCGAGGAGCCTGACGGCTACTCGGCCGTGGCTCCGCGACGGCGGAGGGCCACCTTGGTGCCGCCGAACGCGACGAGCCACGGCAGCACCACGAAGCCGCCGCAGCCGATCACGATCAGCCACAGCGTCTCAGCCGGTTTTCCCTGGTGCTCCAGTTCAGGCCAGGTGAAGGCACTGCCGAGCAGCGACAACACGTAGAACAGGACGATCACGATCGCGGCAGCCGTACCGATCCGGCGGCTGAGCCCGATGCCCGCAGCGCAGAGAAACCCGAGCCCGGACATGACAATGGGCGCGAAGTACATACCGGACAGCACGACGAAGGTGGAGTACGCCGCACCGGGGTCGAGATCCGAGTCCGCCAACGGTGTCGGGCCGGCTCCGACCGCGTGGATGACAGCGGAAAGGGCGGAGTTCACCACTTCGGACTCCTCGCACCGGAACGCTCGCACGCCATCGGGATCGATCCCTCAGTCTGGCACCGGTCAGCCCGCCGGACCGACCGGCAGTCGTGAGCCCGCCACAAAATGATGCGATCCACAGGGTTCGATCCGAAACACTCGGGCACTTCGATACGGACCACACGCCGGGCGCCGCCAGTCGGCGCCCGGCGTCACGTACGACCGAGAGGTGACACCATGACCTTCCGCGCCAGGCTCGTCGGAGCCGCACTCGTCGGGACGCTCGCCGCCGGTGCGTCGGCACTGGCTGGGGCCTCCGCGGCCAGCGCGCAGGCCGAACCCTGCGTGCAGCGCATCGCCGTGGTGAACAACGCCGCCTTCGTGATGTCCTTCAGTGTTCAGGCGAGCAACGGTCTGGAGACGGCGAACACCGACACGTACCCGATCAACCAGTCGCGGACGATCGACCTCACCACCACCGCCCTGCCGGTCGGGTCCGACGTCCGGCCGGTGGTGGACGCGGTGGCCGGGGCGCAACGGACCCCGAGCAGCTTCGTGTCGTACTGCGAGAACGGGCAGACCGCCACGTACTCGGTGACCGGGACGACGTACGACTACTCGGTGACGCTGATCGGCTGACCGACGCGTCGACGCTTCGGGGCGTCCGCCATCGCGGCGGGCGCCCCGTGCTCGTACGCTACGTTGATCGAGTGCCCGTGCCCCGGCTGATTCCCATTGCGCACGAGCCCGACCACCGGACGGACACGATCGGCCGCTACGACGGAGGGCTGTTCCTCGCCTCGGCGTGGGACCACCACGCGTACGTGCACCTCTTCGACCACGACGGGACGTACCGGAACTCGATCATCACGCGGGTTCCGGATCGAGGCGCGCTGAGCGAGGCGCTCGACGAGCTGCTCGCGAGCCTGCCCGGCAAGTCGTACGGCGACGTCGCCGTACGACTGTTCCAGACCCGTCAGGACGGCGTCGTATTCGGTCTGGTCGACGAGTCCGGCGACCGGGCGGGCGACGGCAGCCACGTCGACTGGGTCGAGCTGTATCCGGATCGCCTCGGATTCCACGAGCCGTGGGACGGGCTCTACGACACGTGACGCCACCTCGCCCACGCGGGTGACGGCCGGCGTTGTTCCGCCGGTCGAAGCTCCGCCAACCGCTCGCTGACGGAGGAGCCCTGGTCATCGTCGGCCAACGCATCCACGTCGGCATTGCCCACGCCGGAGCAACCTCACCGTCGAAGCCGCCGACACCACACCGGCCTCGGACCGCAGACCGGAGAGGCAGCGGTGTTCTAGAGAGAACCGAGCTGACGCGCCGCATCCTGGTGAACCGAAACGAGTTCAGCAAGCAGAATCGGCTTGCGGGACACCGCCGAGAGATCCTTGCCCTCCCGAGTCCATGGCGGCGGCCAGGCGCTGATCCCCTGATCCAGAGCAACGCCGGCCACCTCGGCCTCCCACCCCGGCCAGCGCAAGCCTTCATAGAAGCCCGTCAGCGCGCCGGTGAGCATCGCCTCCAACCAGTCGCCATACCCAAGCTCAAGGTCCTGCCAAGCCAGGTCCTCCGGGCCGAAGTAATGCACCGTCGGCCTCACCGCCGGCTCCGCCTGCAACCACGCGAACTGGCCGCCCATCACATCGAAAGCGACGACCAGACGACCCGCCCCCGGAACCATCTCGGCCGCCAGCCCGTCGCGCCCACCACCGAGCACCGAAGCCAACCGTGATCGATCACCAGCCCACCGCTGTTGGCGACCACCGCCCCGAGCCACGACCTGGTCGTGATTTCCAGGGCCGCCAGACACGCTGCCGCCTGCTGCGAATCGACCGGCAGCACCTCCACCGGATACGGAGCCGCCGCCACCAGCGCCGAAATCTCGGACCACGCAGACTGTTCCACCCCCTCAGCCTCCCAGAAGGATCAACCAGTGCGACTCCGAGGACCCGCCGTAGAACAAACAAGATCGTCTAGCCGGACGTGTCACCCACGTCCCGAGACTGATCTGTGCCGGCGCGACATCTTGCTGCTGTCGGACGCTCGGGTTGCGGCGGGTGGGTGGCCGCCTCGGCGGTGACGGAGGGCATGAGGTGTCGTACAGCCTCACGGAGGCGATCCGGCAGGAGGCCAGCCGACGGCGCGCTACCCAGGTGTGTCCCGGCGATCCATGTGCGCGAATCCGCACCCCCCGCAGGTCTCGGTCCACCGATAGCCTCTCCCTATGCCCACCGAGATCGTCTTTGAGACTCACTCGTGGAGCGAGGACAACGACCGTGGCATCGCCACCGGCTGGCTGCCCGGCCGGTTGTCGCCGCGAGGACGAGCCCTGGCAGCGGAACTTGGTCAGCGCAGGCGAGACGACGGCATCGCCGCAGTCTTCACCTCGGATCTACGCCGGGCGGCGGAGACGGCCGACATCGCCTTCTCAGGAACCCCCATCCCCGTGCTGCACGACTGGCGACTGCGGGAATGCAACTACGGCCACCGCAACGGCATGCCCGCCGCCGAACTACACGAGCACCGGGACCGGTACCTCGACGAGCCCTACCCCGGCGGTGAAAGCTGGCGACAGGCGGTACACCGCGTCGGTCGATTCCTCGACGATCTACCGCTTCTCTGGGCCCATCAGCGCATCCTGGTCATCGGTCACGTCGCCACCCGATGGACCCTCGATCACCGGATCAACGGCGTCCGGCTGGAGGACCTGATCAACGCCGACTTCGCCTGGCGCGAAGGCTGGGAGTACCGGATCGCCGACCCGCGTGATCGGCAGGACGAAACCCTGCCTACGCAAACGTCGGCCGGCTGATACATCCCGTCAGCGGCGAGCACCTGCCCGCACATGCACGCCGCACCACGGCGGCAGTTTGGCTTCCCGCACCCGCCCGCCGCTGGCGTCTCGCCGAGGGCCTGGGCCAAGCAACTCCAAGACTCGGGCATGGCGGCCAGCTACCGCCGCGACCTCTTCAACGACCTGTCAATGATCCGGAACGCGGCAGTCGATCCCCGGAAGGCCATCAGCGACCCTGCGCGCTCAAGACGGTCCGGGCTCCCCGGTACGTCCCGGCCAAGGTCGTCCCCTGGCCGACGATCGACACTGCCTTCGGGCACGGCTCTACTGACCCCGGCGGCCTAGCGACGGCCCAGCCGGGAGCCGGAAGCGTTTTGCCCAGCTCAGGAACGGTGGCGGCGTCACTTGGCGTTGAAGTAGTTCGCCTCCGGGTGGTGCACCACGATCGCGTCGGTGGCCTGCTCCGGAACCAACTGGAACTCCTCGGACAACTGCACCCCGATCCGCTCCGCGCCCAGCAACTCCACGATCTTCGCCCGGTCCTCCAGGTCCGGGCAGGCCGGGTAGCCGAACGCGTACCGGCAGCCCCGGTAGTCGGTGCGCAGCAGACCGGCCAGGTCGGCCGGGTCGTCGTCGGCCACGGTGCCGCCGCCGGGCAGCACCAGCTCGGCCCGGATCCGCCGGTGCCAGTACTCGGCCAGCGCCTCGGTGAGCTGCACCGACAGGCCGTGGACCTCCAGGTAGTCGCGGTACTCGTTGCCGGCGAACATCTTCGCCGTGTACTCGCTGATCGGCTGCCCGACGGTGACCAGTTGCAACGCCACCACGTCGAGCTGGTCGCCCTTGGGCCGGAAGAAGTCGGCCAGGCACAGCCGCCGCTCCTGGCGCTGCCGGGGGAAGGCGAACCGGGCCCGCTCGCTGTGCCCGTTCTCGTCCAGCACCACCAGGTCGTTGCCCTCGGAGTACGCGGGGAAGTAGCCGTACACCACGGCCGCCTCCAGCACCTGGTCGGAGATCAGGCGGTCCAGCCAGTACCGCAGCCGGGGCCGGCCCTCGGTCTCGACCAGTTCCTCGTACGACGGTCCCTTGCCGCCGCGGGCGCCGCGCAGCCCCCACTGGCCGAGGAACGTGGCCCGCTCGTCCAGCAGGGCCGCGTAGTCGGCCAGCGGCACGCCCTTGACGACGCGGGTGCCGAAGAACGGCGGCTTGGGCACCGCCACGTCCACCGCCACGTCGGAGCGGACCGACGCGTCGTCCAGTTCGGGCAGCGCCTCGCGGACCTGCGCACGCTGCCGCTCGCGGCGCTCCCGGCGGGCCGCCAGCGCCGCCTCGCGCTCCGGGTCGACCACCGGTGCGCCGCCGCGCTTGGCCGCCATCACGCGGTCCATCAGGGACAGCCCTTCGAACGCGTCGCGGGCGTAGTGCACCTGGCCCGGGTAGATCGACCGGAGGTCGTCCTCGACGTAGGCGCGGGTCAGCGCCGCGCCGCCGAGCAGCACCGGCCAGCGCTCGGCCACGCCGCGGGAGGCCATCTCGGCCAGGTTCTCCTTCATGATCACCGTGCTCTTGACCAGCAGGCCGGACATGCCGATGGCGTCGGCCCGGTGCTCCTCGGCGGCGTCGAGGATCGCGTTGATCGGCTGCTTGATGCCGATGTTCACCACGTCGTAGCCGTTGTTGGACAGGATGATGTCGACCAGGTTCTTGCCGATGTCGTGCACGTCGCCCTTGACCGTGGCGAGCACGATCCGGCCCTTGCCGTCGTCATCGGTCTTCTCCATGTGCGGCTCCAGGTACGCCACCGCGGTCTTCATCACCTCGGCGGACTGGAGCACGAACGGCAACTGCATCTGGCCGGAGCCGAACAGCTCGCCGACCACCTTCATGCCGTCCAGCAGCAGGTCGTTGATGATGGACAGCGGCGTACGCCCCTGCGCCATCGCGGTGTCCAGGTCGGCCTCCAGGCCGTTGCGCTCGCCGTCGATGATCCGCCGCTTGAGCCGCTCGTCCAGCGGCAGCGCGGCCAGTTCCTCGGCCCGGGTGGCGCGCGCCGACGCCGCGTCCACGCCCTCGAACGCCTCGATGAACCGCTGCACCGGGTCGTATCCCTCGCGGCGCCGGTCGTACACCAGGTCGAGCGCAACCTCGCGCTGCTCGTCCGGGATCCGCGACATCGGCAGGATCTTGCTGGCGTGCACGATCGCCGAGGTCAGCCCGGCCTGGGCGCACTCGTGCAGGAACACCGAGTTGAGCACCTGCCGGGCCGCCGGGTTGAGGCCGAACGACACGTTGGAGATGCCGGCGGTGAAGTTGACGCCCGGGTAGCGTGCGGCGATCTCCCGGATCGCCTCGATCGTCTCGATGCCGTCGCGGCGGGTCTCCTCCTGCCCGGTGGCGATCGGGAACGTCAGCGCGTCGATGAGGATGTCCTCCCGGCGCATCCCCCACCGGCCGGTCAGGTCGTCGATCAGCCGGCAGGCCACCCGTACCTTCCACTCCCGGGTGCGGGCCTGGCCCTCCTCGTCGATCAGCAGCGCCACGACGGCGGCGCCGTGCTCCCTGACCACCGGCATGATCCGCGCGTAACGGGAGTCGGGGCCGTCGCCGTCCTCGAAGTTGACCGAGTTGACCACGCACCGGCCGCCGAGCATCTCCAGGCCGGCCTCGATCACGGCCGGCTCGGTGGAGTCCAGCACGATCGGCAGCGTCGAGGCGGTGGCGAACCGGCCGGCCAGCTCACGCATGTCCTGCGTGCCGTCGCGGCCGACGTAGTCGACGCAGAGGTCGAGCAGGTGCGAGCCGTCCCGGGCCTGGCTGCGGGCGACCTCCACGCAGGCCTGCCAGTCCCCGGCGAGCATGGACTCGCGGAACGCCTTCGAGCCGTTGGCGTTGGTCCGCTCCCCCACCATCAGGATGCTGGCGTCCTGGGCGAACGGCACGTGGTGGTAGATCGAGGAGACCCCGGCCTCCGGCTTCGGCTCCCGCGCCACCGGCGCGCGCCCGCCCAGCCGCTCCACCAGCACCCGGATGTGCTCCGGGGTGGTGCCGCAGCAGCCGCCGATCAGGGCCACGCCGTAGTCGGTGACGAACTGCTCCAGCGCGTCGGCCAGCTCGTTCGGGCTGAGCGGGAAGTACGCGCCGTCGGCGGTCAGCACCGGCAGGCCGGCGTTCGGCATCACCGAGATCGGGATCCGCGAGTGCTGCGCCAGGTAGCGCAGGTGCTCGCCCATCTCCGCCGGGCCGGTCGAGCAGTTCAGCCCGATCAGGTCGACGCCGAGCGGCTCGATCGCGGTCAGCGCGGCGCCGATCTCGCTGCCGAGCAGCATGGTGCCGGTGGTCTCCACCGCCACCTGGCAGATGATCGGCACGTCCCGGCCGGCCTCGGCCCGGGCCCGCTTCGACCCGACCACCGCCGCCTTGACCTGGAGCAGGTCCTGGCAGGTCTCGATGATCAGCGCGTCCGCCCCGCCGGCGATCAGGCCCGCGGCGTTCTCCTGGTACGCGTCACGCAGCGACGCGTAGCTCGCGTGGCCGAGCGTCGGCAGCTTGGTGCCCGGGCCCATCGAGCCGAGCACGAACCGGGGATGCTCCGGCGTCGCGTACGCGTCGGCTGCCTCCCGCGCGATCCGCGCGCCCGCCTCGGACAGCTCCCGGATGCGGCCGGGGATGCCATATTCCGCGAGGTTGGGCAGGTTCGCGCCGAACGTGTTGGTCTCCACGCAGTCCGCGCCGGCCGCCAGGTAGGCGTCGTGCACGCCGCGGACCACGTCCGGCCGGGTCACGTTGAGGATCTCGTTGCAGCCTTCGAGGCCGTCGAAGTCGTCGAGGGTGAGGTCGGCGGCCTGGAGCATCGTCCCCATCGCGCCGTCCGCGATCAGGATCCGATCGGCCAGCAGGTCACGCAACGAAATAGGCACATGCCCCAGGTTAGTGCGCCCGAGTGCGGCAGAGTCACCCGAACCGGGCCTTCCCACATTCTGCCCACCGGGCCGGCGTACACCTTTCCGCCGGTTCGCCCGGGTGGTCCGACCCGGCGACCGGCGCGGCCGACGGGCCGGGCCCCGCGGCGGCACGTAGGCTGACGGACGTGAAGGACAACAGGGGTGCGACAGTGCGACGGGGCGACGCCGCGCCCGACGAGCAGGGTGAGGTGACGGCGTGACCGAGTTCGACGGGCTGCCGGTACTGCGCTCGCCGGTCGCCATCGCGGCCTTCGAGGGCTGGAACGACGCCGCCGACGCCTCCACCGCCGCCGTGGAACACCTGGAGCAGGTCTGGCAGGCCCGGGAGGTGACCGAGCTGGACCCGGAGGACTTCTACGACTTCCAGGTGAGCCGCCCGACGATCACCATGGCCGACGGGGAGACGCGGCGCGTCGAGTGGCCCACCACGCGGTTCATGGTGGCCAGCCCGGAGGGCACCGAGCGGGACGTGGTGCTGATCCGCGGCATCGAGCCGAGCATGCGGTGGCGGACGTTCTGCGAGCAGGTGCTGGAGATCTGCCACAGCCTGGAGGTCGAGCGGGTGGTGCTGCTCGGCGCGTTGCTGGCCGACGTGCCGTACACCCGGCCGCTGCCGATCAGCGGCAGCGCGTCGGACGCCGACGCGGCCAAGCGCTACCAGCTCACCCCCACCCGGTACGACGGGCCGACCGGCATCGTCGGTGTGCTGCACGACGCCTGCACGCGGGCCGAGGTCGACGCGGTGTCGTTCTGGGTGCACGTGCCGCACTACGCGAACAACCCGCCCTGCCCGAAGGCCACCCTCGCGCTGCTGCACCGGGTCGAGGAGGTGCTCGACCTGCCGGTGCCGATGGCCGACCTGGCCGAGGAGGCCGCCGAGTGGGAGCAGCGGGTGCGCAGCGCCGCCGAGCAGGACGCCGAACTCGGCGAGTACGTGCGTGAGCTGGAGGAACGGGTCGGCGACGCCGGCATCACCCCGTTGACCGGGGACGAGATCGCCCAGGAGTTCGAGAAGTACCTGCGCCGCCGCGGCGGTTCCGCCGGGCCGACCGCCGGCTCCTGGTAGTGCTCTCGCTCTGCCGAAGCCGGGCCTCGGATCGGGGCCCGGCTTCTTCGTGTCCGGGGTGGCGCCGTCACAGCCTCTAGGGCATCCTAGGAACCTAGCTGTCCTGAGGAGGCGGGCAATGCAGATCAACCCGGGCGCGGCCGAGTTCCCGCACCGGCAGATCGCCGCGCAGCTCAAGGCCCAGGTGCGCCGCGGCGACTGGGGGCCGGGCGAGCGGCTGCCGTCCATCCCGGCCATCGCCGAGATGTTCGGCGTCGCCAAGCAGACCGTGCAGCGCGCCGTCGACCAGCTGCGGGTCGAGGGCATCCTGATCACCAAACCCGGCTCCGGTACGTACGTCCGGGGCACCCGGCGCCGCCTCAACCGCCTGTCCCGGGGTCGGTACGGCGGCTTCCGCGGCTACCACACCGACCTGGCCGCCCGGTACCGCCAGCAGCTCGTCTCGGTCGGCCGCTCCCCCGCTCCGGCGGAGGTGGCCGACGCGTTCGGCGTCACCGACGGCACCGAACTGCTCTGCCGTCGGCACCTGGTACGCACCGACGACTCCCCGGTCGAGGTCGGCGCGTCGTGGTTCCTGCCCGCCGACACCGCCGGCACCTCACTGGAGCGGGCCGAGGCGTTCGGCCGGCCGCTCTACCAGGAGGCGGAGGAGGTCATCGGCCGGCGGTACGTCACCGCCACCGACACGATCAGCGCGCGTCAGCCCATCCGGGAGGAGGCGGAGATCCTCCAGATCCGCCCCGACACCCCGGTGCTGCACCTGTTGCACGTGGCCTACGACGAGCGGCACAAGCCGATCGAGGTCGCCCAGGCCACGTGGCCCGGCCCGATGACCACGCTCACCGAGGAGTACAAGATCCCCGCCCCCGCTCCCGACCAGGACCCCGACCCCGGCCTGGTCCTGGGCTGACCCGCCGCAACCCCGGCACCCGGCACCCGGCACCCGGCACCCGGCACCCGGCACCCGGCACCCGGCACCCGGCGATCTTGCACTTTCCGCCCCGGCACACAGGGCATTCACGACATCCCGAGGGCCACAACTGCAAGATCGCCGAGGGCTGCGGGCCGGGCACGCCTGAGTGGAACACCACGGGTGTCAAACCGCCCTCGACACACCCATCACGTTCCACCCGCTCCCCCGGTCGGCGCGATCTTGCACTTACGGACCCCGCAGAACCGGGCAAAGAAGACAGAACGCGGGCCGCAAGTGCAAGATCGACGGCGCGAGGGGGCGAGGCCACGCGAGAGGGGCGAGACCGCGCGAGGAAGCCGAGGCCGCGCGAGAGGGCAGGACTCGGCGGACGGACGAGGGCCGGGGCTAGAGGGCGATGCCGAGTAGGGCGTCCACCGTGTCGCGGAAGAGGGCCGGAGCGGTCTCGTCCTCGGTCACGCCGTTCAGGACGCCTTCGGCCCAACGGTCGGCCGCCGCCAGGGCGCCCGGAGTGTCCAGGTCGTCGGCCAGGCGCTCGCGTACCTCGGCCAGCAACGCCGCCCCCGACGGCCCGGCCGGCGCGGCGGCGGCCCGCCGCCAGCGGCCCAGCCGCTCCTGCGCCTCGGTGAGCAGCTCGTCGGTCCAGGAGCGGTCGCTGCGGTAGTGCCCGCTCATCAGCGCCAGCCGGACCGCCATCGGGTCCACCTTGTCGGCCCGCAGCCGGGACACGAAGACGAGGTTGCCCTGGGACTTGGACATCTTCTCGCCGTCGAGGCCGATCATGCCGGCGTGGACGTAGTGGTCGGCGAACGGCGCCTCGCCGGTCAGCCGCTCGGCGTGCGCGGCGGAGCACTCGTGGTGCGGGAAGATCAGGTCGTTGCCGCCGCCCTGCACGTCGATCCGGTCGCCGAGCAGGTTCAGCGCGATGACCGTGCACTCGATGTGCCAGCCGGGACGGCCGGCGCCCAGGTCGCCGCCGGGCCAGGAGGGCTCGCCCTCGCGGGCGCCGCGCCACAGCAGCGGGTCGAGCGGGTCGCGCTTGCCGGGGCGTTCCGGGTCGCCGCCGCGCTCGGCGAACAGCTCGATCATCTGCTCGCGCGTCAGGTTCGACTCGTAGCCGAAGCGGGGCGCGGCGGCGACGTCGAAGTAGACGTCGCCGGTGCCGTCGTCGAGCCGGTACGCCGCGCCGTCCTTGAGCAGCATCAGCACCTTCTCGGCGATGTCCGGGATCGACTCGACCGCGCCGACGTAGTGTGCCGGCGGGATCATCCGCAGCGCCTCCATGTCCTCGCGGAACAGGGCGGTCTCCCGCATGGCCAGGACCTTCCAGTCCTCGCCGTCGCGCTCGGCGCGCTCCAGCAGCGGGTCGTCGATGTCGGTGACGTTCTGCACGTACCGCACGTCGAGGCCGGCGTCGCGCCACATCCGCTGCACCAGGTCGAACGTGATCATGGTGGCGGCGTGCCCGAGGTGCGTCGCGTCGTACGGGGTGATGCCGCAGACGTACATCGAGGCCGCGCCCTCGGGCCGGCTGGGATGGGCGCCCTGCCGCGCCGAGTCGTACAACCTCAGCGACACGCCCTCGCCGGGCAGCCGTGGCACGTCATGTCCCGCCCAAGACTCCATGACCGCCAGCCTAACGATCCGTCAGACGCTCGGGTGCCGCCCTACGGGTGATCAACGCGACAGCGGCTCACATCGGCGGCCAGGGCATCGCCGGCCACTCCTGCGGCGGCAGCGGGAACCGGCCGCTCTCGCCCAGCCGCTCGACCCGTTCCGCCAGCGCGGCCAGCTCACCGATGGTCAGGTGCTCGGCCAGCTCCTCACCGAGCGGCCCGCGCAGCTGCCCGGCCAGGCCGCCGAGCATCTCCACCGCGTCCGGCGGCAGCTCGCGGCCGGCCCAGCCCCACAGCACCGTACGCAGCTTCTCCTCGACGTGGAAGCTCACGCCGTGGTCGACGCCGTAGATCCGGTCGTCCGGGCCGACGAGCACGTGCCCGCCCTTGCGGTCGGCGTTGTTGATCACCGCGTCGAGCACGACGAGCCGGGCCAGGCGGGGGTCGTCGGCGTGCGCCAGCGCGTACGCCGCCCCGTCGTCGTCGCGAGCCGCGGCCACCGGGAACCAGCGCGGCGGGACCTCCCGCGCCGGCACGAAGCCGACCAGCGGCTCGGCGTCGTCCGGCTCGTCGATCCAGAGCTGGCACGAGCCGGGACCGAACGGCCCGTCGCGCAGCACGGTCGGGGGCACCAGGTCCCAGCCGGTGGCCCGGGACACCAGGTAGGCGGACACCTCCCGGCCGGCGAGCGTGCCGTCCGGGAAGTCCCAGAGCGGGCGTTCGCCGCGTACCGGCTTGTAGACGCAGTGCGCCGTCACGTCGCCGAGCGCGATGACGCCGCGCAGCGTCGCGTTGGAGGCGTCGACGAGCCGCCCCTCCAGGGTCAGCTCACCGTCGGCGAGCAGCCGCAGCGCCTCGGCGCCGTCCTGTCGGGGCTGCAGTTCCGACGAGGTCACCGGTGATAGCCGTTGTGCCGGGGGCAGAGGTGACCGGCCGGGTCGAGCGGCTGGCCGCACAGCGGGCAGGGGGGCCGGCCGGCGTTCACGACGCGCTTGGCGCGTTCGATGAACTCGCGGGTCGCCTCCGGGGTCAGCCGCACCCGGAGGCGGTCGAGGTCGTCGTCCGGCTCGTCCGGGTCCTCGTCGGCGTCGTCGTCCGCGTCGCCCAGCTCGACCTCGACCTCCGCCTCGCCGACGGCGATCGCCTCGATCACCACCGTGGCGGTGTCCACGTCGAAGGCCAGGCCCAGCGTGCCGACCCGGAACTCCTCGTCCACCGGCGTGTCGAGCGGCTCGTTGTCGCCGGTCACCGTGGTGACCGGCTCCGGCAGCTTCACGCCGAAGCGGCGCTGCGCCTCGGCGAGCAGCTCCTCGAGCTTCTCGGCGAGCAACGACACCTGGACCTTCTCCAGCGACACGCTGACCAGCCGGCCGCCGCCGCGCGCCTGGAGGAAGAACGTGCGCTCCCCCGGCGGGCCGACCGTACCGGCGACGAACCGCTCCGGCGGCTCGAAGGCGTGCACCTGGTGCGTCATACCCACGACCCTATCCGGCGTCTGGAAGCGCCGCGCAGCCCACCGACGCCGAATCCGCCCAGAGCGAACGCGCCGCGGCACGCCCGGCTCACCCGGCCGCGCCCGCGCCTCCGCCGACCGCCGCGTCGGACTCGGCCGCCCGCGCCGGGCGCCGGCGCCGCTTGCGCGGCGGCGGGACCAGCGCCGACAGGTCACCGCCGGTGTCGTTGAGCCGGACCAGGAACGGCCGCAACGGGGTGTAGCGGATCGCCGTGACCGACGCCGGGTCGGCCACGATCCGCTGAAAAAGATCAAGGTGTACGCCGAGCGCGTCCGCCACGATCGCCTTGATCACGTCGCCGTGGCTGCACGCCAGCCAGACCGCCTCCGGCCCGTGCTCGGCGGTGACCCGCGCGTCCCACGCCCGTACCGCGGCCACCGCGCGCGCGGACATCGCCGCCATCGACTCGCCCTGCGGGAACGCGGCGGCGCTCGGGTGCTGCTGGACCACCGGCCACAGCGGCTCCTTCGCCAGCTTCTTCAGCGACTGCCCCTCCCAGTCGCCGTACCCGCACTCGATCAACCCGTCGTCCACCACCGGCTCGACGCCCGGCAGCGCCAGATCGAGGGTCTGCCGGCAGCGGATGAGCGGGCTGGTCACCACCGCCGCCAGCGGCAGCCCGGCGAGGCGCGCGCCGACCGCCGCCGCCTGCGCGCGGCCGGTGTCGTCGAGCTCGACCGGTTGCCGCCCGGCCAGGCCGCCGTCGGCGTTCGCGGTGGTCCGGCCGTGTCGCAGAAGCAGAAGGGTCGCCACGCTGACCACCCTAGGCGGTACGCCCCTCGGATGATCGTCCCGCCACGACAGGCCGCTTCCCGTGCTGCCGCCCTACTCCCGGTACACCCATCTCCGGAACCTGTCGGCCGCGTCCGACGCGCTGTCGGGCTCCGCCAGGGACCGCAGTGACTGCAGCGATGCCCGGTGCCGCCGGACCAGGAGCGCGACCCAGACGACCACCACCGCCCACAGCACCAGGGAGATGCTGCGGTACCGCCTGACGGCCGCGTCGGTCCGTGCCTCGGCCTCCGCCCTGACCTGGAACGCGTCGTAGATCACGGTGCCATCGACGACGAAGGTCTCCGCTGTGACCACGTAGGTCGCGTAGTCGTACAACCGTGCGCGCTCCAGATCCGGCTGGGGATCCCTGCTCATCTCGAATCGGACCGGCGTGCCGGGCATCAGTTCCTCGCTCGGCAGCTCTCGTACGCTGAACTCGACCCGGGGGTGCTCGCGGAGCAGCACCCGATGGACCACGGCGGCGAGGTTTCTGCTTCCTCCCGTCGTCTTTTCCCAGGTCCTCTGCACCGAGTCGACTGTGCCCGTCACCACGAACAGCTCGGCCGGCAGCTCCGGCTTGTCGAAAGGCTTTCCCAGACTCCAGGCATAGGCCGCCAGAATGGCGATCATCACGGGAGCGCCGTACAGCGGTCTGAGGCGGAAGCGCGACATGCGGGTGAGGTTAGCCACCCCCGGCCACCGGGCCGCGCGGCCTCGCGACGGCGCGGCCCTACATGGCGGAGCAGGCGACGAAGCCGGAGGCCGGCCACCTCGGACATCGGGGTGGCCGACCTCTCGCACGACGACGTCAGGTGGCGCTGATCGTGCCGGTCGCCAGGAGGCAGATCACCAGGCTGCCCAGCGCCACCCGGTACAGCACGAAGACGTACAGCGTGTGGTGGGCGACGTAGCGCAGCAGCCAGGCGATGGCCGCGTACCCGACGGCGAACGCGATGAGCGTCGCGACCACCATCTGCGCCACGCTCGGCGCGGCGGTGCCCGGCGCCGACGGCTCGAACACGTCCGGCAGGCTGAACACGCCGGAGATCACCACGGCCGGGATGGCCAGCAGGAACGAGTAGCGGGCCGCGGTCTCCCGGGTCAGGTTGAGCAGCAGGCCCGCGGTCAGGGTGCCGCCCGACCGGGACACGCCGGGGACCAGCGCCGCGGCCTGGGCGAAGCCCATCACCACGCCGTCGCGCATCCGGAAGTTCTCCAGCGTGCGGGTCTGCCGGCCCCAGTACTCGGCGAAGGCCAGCAGCATCGCACCGATGATCAGCGTGCAGGAGATCAGCCAGAGGTTCCGGCCGGCGGTGCGGATCTGGTCCTTGAAGATCAGCCCGAAGATGCCGATCGGGATGGTGCCGACGATGACGTACCAGCCCATCCGGTAGTCGAGGCTGGAACGCACCGAGCGGTCGACCAGGCCGACGAACCACGTCCGGACGATCCGCCAGATGTCCTTGGCGAAGTAGATCAGGACGGCGGCCTCGGTGCCGAGCTGGGTCACCGCGGTGAACGACGCGCCCGCGTCCCGGCCGAAGAACAGGGCCGAGGTGATCCGCAGGTGCCCGGACGAGGACACCGGAAGGAACTCGGTCAGTCCCTGGACCAGGCCCAGGACGACGGCCTCGATCCAGGTCACTCGCCGACTCCGGACAGCTCCAGCGCCTCGGCGACGGTACGCAGGGTCTGCACCCCGCTCTCCCGGTCGGCCACGAACAGCGACACCGACAGCGTGGTCACGCCCGCGGCGGCGTACTCCCGCATCCGCTCGGCGATGCGCTCCTTCGGGCCGAGCAGCGAGGTGCGGTCGATGAACTCCATCGGTACGGCGGCGGCCGCGTCGCGCTGCCGCTTGGCCAGGTAGAGGTCCTGCACCTCGCGGGCCGCGTCGCCGTAGCCCATCCGGGTGGCGAGCTGGTTGTAGAAGTTCTGCTTGCGGCTGCCCATGCCGCCCACGTACAGCGCGGCGTACCAGCGGACCAGCTCCGCGCAGGTGGCGATGTCGTCGCCGACCACGACCGGCACGGACGGCACCACGTCGAAGCCGGCCAGCTCCTTGCCCGCCGTCGCGCGGCCGGCCCGGACCGAGGCGAGGTGCTCCTCGGCGAACTCCGGGGAGTAGAAGACAGCCAGCCAGCCGTCGGCGATCTCGCCCGCCAGCTCCAGGTTCTTCGGGCCGACGGCGGCCAGGTAGATCGGGATGTGCTCGCGCGGCGGGTGGAAGCCCAGCCGCAGCGCCTTGCCGGGGCCGTCGGGCAGCGGCAGCGTGTAGTGCTCGCCGTCGTACGCGACCTCCTTGCGGGCCACCGCCAGCTTGACGATGTCGACGTACTCGCGGGTGCGGGCCAGCGGCTTGGCGAACCGCACGCCGTGCCAGCCCTCGGAGACCTGCGGGCCGGACACGCCCAGGCCGAGCCGGAACCGGCCGCCGGAGAGCGTGTCGATGGTCGCGGCGGTCATCGCGGTCATGGCCGGGGTACGGGCCGGGATCTGCATGACCGCGGAGCCCACGTCGATGCGCTCCGTCTGCCCGGCGATCCAGGCCAGCATGCTCGGCGAGTCCGAGCCGTACGCCTCCGCGGCCCACACGACCGAGTAGCCGAGCCGGTCCGCCTCCTGGGCCAGCGCCAGATGGTCGAAGGGCGTGCTCCACGCCGTCTGGTATCCGAGGTTGAGCCCGAGTCGCACTGATCCTCCCACCGTCCGCACCACAGGTCGCATCAGGTTACGCAATGAGCGTGGCGCCCTCGACGTCCGGCTCGCCCCGAACATGTCACACCGGGCGGAGGTCGCGCGGGAAGTTGACTGCGGCGAGGATATCCGTGACGCCGGGTTCGAAATAAGGTTCACCCATGCAACAGCGACCGCTCGGCCGAAGCGGGCTGGCGGTATCGCGGCTCGCGCTCGGCACCATGACCTGGGGACGGGACACCGATGCCGACGACGCGGCCGCCCAGCTGAAGAGCTACCTCGACGCGGGCGGCAACCTCGTCGACACCGCCGACGTGTACGCCGACGGCGACGCCGAGTCGGTGATCGGTTCGCTGCTGGGCAGCCTGGTGGACCGCGACGAGCTGCTGATCGCCACCAAGGCGGGCCTGCGGCCGGGCAGCCGCCGCCGGGACGGCTCGCGCGGTCATCTGCTGCGCACGCTGGACGCCTCGCTGCGCCGGCTGGGCACCGACCACGTCGACCTGTGGCAGGTGCACGGGTACGACCCGGACACCCCGCTGGAGGAGACGCTCTCCGCCCTGGACCACGCGGTGTCCAGCGGGAAGGCCCGCTACGTGGGTGTGTCGAACTTCTCCGGCTGGCAGACCGCGCGGGCCGCCGCCTGGCAGGCCGCCTGGCCGGGGCGCGCCCCGGTGGTCGCCGCGCAGGTGGAGTACTCGCTGCTGGAGCGCGGCGTGGAGCGGGAGGTGCTGCCCGCCTGCGCGGGGATGGGGCTGGGTGTGCTGCCCTGGTCGCCGCTGGGCCGGGGTGTGCTCACCGGCAAGTACCGCAACGGCCGCCCGGCCGACTCGCGGGCGGTGTCGCCGCACTTCGAGCGTTTCGTCGCCACCTACCTGGAGCCGCGCTGCTCCAGCATCGTGGAGGCGGTCGCCATCGCGGCCGGCGGGCTGGGCGTGTCGCCGCTGGAGGTGGCACTGGCCTGGGTGCGGGACCGGCCGGGTGTGACCGCGCCGATCCTCGGCGCCCGCACCGTCGGGCAGCTGCTCGGCGCGTTGCAGGTGGAGCGGATGACGCTGCCGGAGGAGATCGTCACGGCGCTGGACGACGTGTCGGCCGTACCGGTGGGCTACCCGGAGCGCGACGGCTGAGGCGGGTGAGGGCGATCCGGGTCACCCGCAGGGGGTGGCGGAGGGCCCGCGACCTGGGCAGCATAGGGGCATGGACTACGAATACGCGCCGCTGCGGTTGCCCTCGAACGTCGATCGGCTGACCGCCGCGGCGCAGCTGGCGATCCAGGCCGAGTTCTCCGGCTGGGAGCTGGCCCGGGTGCGGCTCTACCGGGACGGCACGCGGCAGGTGGTGCTGCGGCGCCGCCTGGTCAACCAGTCGCAGCCGGGCCTGTCGTACTGACGACGGGCCCGTCCCCGGGGCCGCGCGACGCGGCGCCGCCCCGGGGACGCACACGGCCTAGTGCGCGTGGTCGTGCTCCTCGTCGAGCTCCATGAACGGGTGCTCGTCGAGCCGGCCGACCAGCCGGTCGTCGGCGGCCGGCTGGAACGGGCCGACCGGGTCGTCGTCGTCGAACGACTCCAGGTCGACAGGGGTGCCGACCTCGCTGACCATCACCACACCGTCCAGCGGCTCCAGCTCCGGCACGTCGAGCGCGGACAGCGAGCCGTCGCCGCTCTGCAGCAGCTCCAGCACCGCCTCGCCGACGCCCTCGACCGGCGCCGGCTCGTCCTCCTCCGGGGTGCCCTCCCGGCGGGCCGCCTCGGCCGCGCGCAGCAGCGCGGCGACGCTCGGCACCCGGTAGTCGCGCCGCTGCCGCACCGAGATGACCCGCGGGTGCGGGTCGGTGGGCTCGCCGCCCTCGACGGCGCCGAAGCGCTCGTCGGCCTCGTCCGGGTCGATCGACTCCACGTCCCAGGGCGTCACCTCGCCGAACGCGTCGAGCAGCTGCTCGTCGTAGGCGAACGAGGCGTTGTTCAACGCGACGTACGCCTGCCAGACGGCGTCGTCGTCGATCCGGCCCTGGGCGGCCCGGACGGCGGCCAGGTGGGCGCGGGCGGCGTCGATCACCCGCTCGAGGGCGGCGTCCAGCTCACCGTGCTGGTCGGTCATGTGTGGCAGTCCCTTCGCGATGGGGGGAGGTTCCGCGCCGGCGGCGCCGCGGCGGGCGCGGTCAGCAGGTACGGAGGAAGCGGTCCAGAACCCGCACGCCGAACTGTAGTCCGTCCAGCGGAACCCGCTCGTCGATGCCGTGGAACAGGCCGGAGAAATTGAGGTCGGCGGGCAGCCGCAGCGGCGCGAAACCGAAGCAGCGGATGCCGAGCTGGGAGAACGCCTTGGCGTCGGTGCCGCCGGAGAGCATGTACGGCACCGGGTGGGCGCCCGGGTCCTCGGCGCGCAGCGCCTCCGACATCCGCGCCACCAGGTCACCGTCGAACGTGGTCTCCAGGGCCGGCTGGCGCTGGACGTACTCGATGGCGATGTCCGGCCCGACCAGCTCGCGCAGCTGCCGCTCCAGTTCCTCGCTCTGCCCGGGCAGGCTGCGGCAGTCGATGGTGGCGGTGGCCCGGCCGGGGATGACGTTGTCCTTGTAGCCGGCGGCCAGCCGGGTCGGGTTGGCGGTGTTGCGGACGGTCGCGCCGATGATGTTGGCGATCGGGCCGAGCTTGGCGATCGCGGTCTCCGGGTCGTCCGGGTCGATCTCGATGCCGAGCACGTCGGACACCTCGGCCAGGAACGCCCGTACGGTGTCGGTCATCACCACCGGGAAGCGGTGCCGGCCGATCCGGGCGACCGCCTCGGCGAGCGCGGTGACCGCGTTGTCGTCGTGCACCATCGAGCCGTGGCCGGGCCGGCCCCTGGCGTGCAGGCGCAACCAGTCGATGCCCTTCTCGGCGGTCTCGATCAGGTAGAGACGGCGCTGCTCGTCGACCGAGTAGGAGAAGCCGCCGACCTCGCCGATCGCCTCGGTGCAGCCGTCGAACAGGTCACGGTGGTGCTGGGTGAGGAAGTGCGCGCCGTAGTCGCTGCCGGCCTCCTCGTCGGCGGTGAAGGCGAGCACGACGTCGCGCCGGGGGCGTACGCCGGTGCGCTGCCAGTCACGGACCACGGCGAGCACCATGGCGTCGAAGTCCTTCATGTCGATCGCGCCGCGGCCCCACAGGTAGCCGTCACGGATCTCGCCGGAGAACGGGTGCACCGACCACTCGTCCGGGTCGGCGGGCACCACGTCGAGGTGGCCGTGCACGAGCAGCGCGTCGCGGCCGGGCTCGGTGCCGGGGATCCGGGCGACCAGGTTGGCCCGGCCGGGCGCCGACTCGTGGATCTCGGCGTCGACGCCGACCTCGGCGAGTTTCTCCGCCACGTACTCGGCGGCGCGCCGCTCCCCTGCGCTGGTGTCGTTGTCGCCGGTGTTGGTGGTGTCGATGCGCAGCAGGTCGCGGCAGAGGTCGACGACCTCGTCGGTGGCGTCGGGTCGGGCGGGGGCGGCGTCGCTCGTCATCGCTTCCTTATACCAGCAGGTGAGGTGGTCGCGGGCCGCCGGTGGCACGGCGGCGGTTTCGCGGATCGCCGCGCCGGGTACCGCCGGACCGCCCGGACATCGACTCCGGCCGTCACGAGGAGGGCACCATGACCGTCCCCCTGCCGCCGCTGCCGCCCACCGCCGACGACGCGTACCGGCCGGGTGGGCGCAGCGTCGCCGACCTCGTGGACACCGAGCACCGGGCGCTGCTGGGGCTGGCCGACCGGGTCACCGATCCGGCGCTGGACGC
Organism: Micromonospora sp. BL1; assembly: GCF_003667485.1. NCBI lineage: Bacteria > Bacillati > Actinomycetota > Actinomycetes > Micromonosporales > Micromonosporaceae > Micromonospora > Micromonospora sp. BL1. The sequence continues at coordinate 17,676 of NZ_RCVK01000254.1, read as the reverse complement.
GGCCGGCCGGCGCGAGGTGCTCGACGTCCTGACCGCCGCGGTGTCCCGGCACCTGTCCGCCGAGGAGCAGTACCTGTTCCCGGCCGCCCGCGCCGCGATGCCGGACGCCGCCGAGCTGGTCGAGCGGGAGATCGAAGCCGACGCCGGGCTGCTGACCGCGCTCAAGGAGCTGTCCGGGGCGGACGACCCGGCGGTCGCGGACGTGGCCGACCGGGTCCGCCGGCACGTCAGCCGTGTCGCGGCGCTGGTCACGCCGCTGCGCGAGGTGGCCAGCGACGCCGATCTGATCCGGCTGGGCAACCGGTGGGAGATCGCGGAGGAGGCGGCGCCGACCCGCCCGCACCCCGGCACGCCCGCCACCCCGCCCTGGAACAAGATCGTCGAACCGGCGGTCGGGGTGCTGGACAAGGTGCGCGACGCGGTCACCGGACGGCGTACCCGGCTGAGCGACCTGGAGCATCCGCGCGAGGGGTGAGCCGATCGCCCCTTCCGTGTATCGGTTCGTGGTCCTACCGTCACGGTATGGATCTGGAGCTGCGACACCTGCGTGTGGTCTGCGCGATCGCGGAGACGGGGAGCGTCACCAAGGCCGCCTCGGCGCTCGGCCTGGCCCAGCCGGCGCTGACCGCCCAGCTTCAGCGGATCGAACGGGCGCTGGGCGGGCCGTTGTTCGAACGGGACCGCCGCGGCGCCCGTCCCACCGCGCTGGGTGAGCTGGTGCTGGACCGGGCGCGGGTGCTGCTGCCGGCGATGAAGGGCCTGCGGGACGAGGCGGCCCGGATGGCCGGTGCGGGCGATCCGCTGCGCCGGTACCGCTTCGGCGGGGTGAACAGCCCGATCCTGGGTCGGCTGGTGCACCGGCTCGCCGCCGAGCGGCCCGACGCGCAGATCACCACGTACGGCTCCTGGTCGGTGGACGAGCTGGCGCAGATGGTGGCCGGTGGCCGGCTCGACTTCGCGCTGACCGGCGTGTGCGGCGACTCGACGCCGTCGGCGGGGTTCGGGCTGAGCTGGCGGGAGGTGGCGGTCGAGCCGATCTGCGTGCTGCTGCCGCAGACCCACCCGCTGGCCGGCCACGCCGAGGTCGACCTGGTCGACCTGCGGCGCGAGCGGTGGGTCGCCGCGCCGGGCGACGGCTGCTTCGGCGACTGCTTCGCCGCCGCCTGTGCCCGCGCCGGCTTCACCCCGAAGAAGGTGTACGAGGCGGACGTGCGGGCCGCGCTGGACCTGGTGGACGCGGGCGAGGCGGTGGCGTTGTGCCAGGCCACGTTCCGTCCGGTGGCCGGGCTGGTCACCCGCCGGCTCGCCGGCACGCCGCTGCGCTGGCGGCTGCTGCTGGGCTGGCATCCGGACGTGCCGGCCGCGGCGGTGGCCGAGCCGGTGCTGGCGGCGGCGGTCGCGGCGTACACCGACGCGCTGGCGAACCATCCGGAATACCTGGGGTGGCTGCTGGCGCACCCGGAGTTCGGTGTGCAGCCCAACGGCTCGGGCGGGGTGCGAATCGCCTGAACCCGGGTATCACCGGCGACATGACTGATCTGTATCCGGCCGCCGACCAGCGGGAGCTGCTGCGCCAGGCGGCCACCGCGCACACCAGCGCCTCCGCCGAGGTGGAGGCGTTCCTGCGCCGGTTGCCGGAGGTGCCGGGTCCGGCCGACGTGACCGAGTACGCCAACCTGCTCAGCCGCGAGGAACGCGCCCGGGCCGACCGGCAGGCCGCGGCGGACGCGGCCGGGCTGCGGCTGCCCAGCCTGGAGTCGGAGTAGCCGGCGGCGCCCGGGCGGTGGTCCGCCCGGGCGCCGTCGTACCGGCTCAGCGTTCGACGAGTACGTCGTGGCCGAGGTCGAGCAGGGCGTGCCGCCACTCGTCGTCGGCGTTGCCCCGGCGTGGCCGCTGCGCGGTCAGCTCCCGGATCCGGGTGATCGCCTCCTGCATCACCTCGATGTCCTCCGGCGTGAGGTCCACCTTGCGCTTGCGCAGCACGGCGAGGATCTGCCGGCCCGGCTCGGGCAGGTCGAGGTCCGGATCCGGGCCGAACGCCTCCTCCCCCGAGCCGCGGGTCAGCAGCCACTGCCGCAGCGTCTCGGAGGGCACGTTCACCTCGGCGTGGAAGTCGTCCCAGATCACCTCGACCTCGGGGTCGAGTCGCGCCTCGCGTACCATCACGCCTCCTCTCCCGGCGGCGGCCCGGATGCCGGCTCGCCCTCGTTCGGTGGGTGCTGTTTCAGGCCCTCCGGCGGCACCCGCACCCGGGCCGGGTTCGCGGTCGGGGCCGCCTCGATCGGTTCACCGGCCCCGGTGTCGTCGGGGACTTCCTCGGGTTCGGTCATGTCCGCCCTCCGGTCCTTCGGTGACGGCCCGTCCCGGTCCGGCCGGGACGGGCCCCGGCCGGTCATCGGGGATGGGACGTGGTGGCCGGCGTGTAGCCGCGCTCACCGGCGGCGACGTCGAAGACGAGCTGGCCGTCGCGGGTGTCGACGGTGACCTTCTGCCCCGGTGAGACCTCGTGCTCCAGCAGCATCCGGGACAGCCGGTTGTCGACCTCGCGCTGGATCACCCGGCGCAGCGGGCGGGCGCCGAACTCGGGCTGGTAGCCGTGTTCGGCGAGCCAGTCGACGCCGGCGGTGCTGAAGTCGACCTGGATGTCCTGGGCGTGCATGCGGCGGCGGGTCTCCTCCAGCAGCAGCCCGGTGATCTGGCGCAGCTGCTCGGCCTCCAGCCGCTGGAAGATGATCACCTCGTCGATGCGGTTGAGGAACTCCGGGCGGAAGTTCTCCTGGAGCCGGCGCATCAGCCGCTCCCGCAACTCGTCGCTCTCCTGCTCGCCGGGCGCGCCGGTGGCGAACCCGACGGTGCGCTGGGTGCCGGTGATCAGCTCCGAGCCGAGGTTGCTGGTCATGATCAGGACGGTGTTCTTGAAGTTCACGGTACGGCCCTGGCTGTCGGTGAGCCGGCCGTCGTCGAGCACCTGGAGCAGGATGTTGAACACGTCCGGGTGCGCCTTCTCGATCTCGTCGAGCAGCACCACCGCGTACGGGCGGCGGCGTACCGCCTCGGTGAGCTGGCCGGCCTCCTCGTAGCCGACGTATCCGGGCGGGGCGCCGACCAGCCGGCTGACCGTGTGCCGTTCCTGGAACTCGCTCATGTCCACCCGGACCATCCGGTCCGCCTCGCCGAACAGCGCCTCGGCCAGCGCCCGGGCCAGCTCGGTCTTGCCCACGCCGGTCGGGCCGAGGAACAGGAAACTGCCCATCGGCCGCTCCGGGTCGGCCAGGCCGGTACGGGACCGGCGTACCGCCTCGGCGACGGCGGTGACCGCGTCGTCCTGCCCGATCACCTTCTCGTGCAGGTGCCCCTCCAGGCGCAGCAGCCGGTCGCGTTCCTCCTCGGTGAGCTGGGTGACCGGGATGCCGGTGGCCCGGGAGACCACCTCGGCGATCTCCGTCGGCCCCACCTCGGGCACGTGGCTCGGCCCCTCGTCGCCACGGGCGCGGCGGACCTGGTCCTCCAGTTCGGCGAGCCGGTCGCGCAGCGCGGAGGCCCGCTCGTACTGCTCGTCGGAGACCGCCTGCTCCTTGTCCCGGCGCGTCTCGTCGAGCTGCTGCTCCAGCTCGCGCACGTCCTCGGCGGGGGTACGGGTGCGCAGCCGCACCCGGGCGCCGGCCTGGTCGATCAGGTCGATCGCCTTGTCCGGCAGGAACCGGTCGGTGACGTACCGGTCGGACAGCTCCGCGGCGGCCACCAGCGCCTCGTCGGTGAACCGGACCTGGTGGTGCGCCTCGTACCGGTCGCGCAGGCCGCGCAGGATCGAGATGGTGTCGTCGACTGTCGGCTCGGGCACCAGCACCGGCTGGAACCGGCGGGCCAGCGCGGCGTCCTTCTCGATGCTGCGCCGGTACTCGTCGAGCGTGGTCGCGCCGATCACCCGCAGCTCGCCGCGCGCCAGGGCCGGCTTGAGCATGTTCGAGGCGTCCATCCCACCCTCGCTGCCGGCGCCGCCCGCGCCGACCAGCGTGTGGATCTCGTCCAGGAAGATGATCAGCTCCTCGCGGTGGGCGCGGATCTCGTCGATCACCTTCTTCAGCCGCTCCTCGAAGTCGCCCCGGTAGCGGGTGCCGGCGACCAGGCCGGACAGGTCGAGCTGGATCACCCGCTTGCCGATCAGCGTCTGCGGCACGTCGCCGTCGCAGATCCGCTCCGCGAGGCCCTCCACGATCGCGGTCTTGCCGACACCGGCCTCGCCGATCAGCACCGGGTTGTTCTTGGTGCGCCGGGACAGGATCTCCACCGCCTGCTCGATCTCGTCGGCCCGGCCGACCACCGGGTCGATCTGGTCCATCCGGGCCAGCTCGGTGAGGTCCTGGCCGTACTGGTCGAGCGTCGGGGTGCCGCGGTCCGGGCGCGGGGCGTTCGTCGCGCCGCGCTCGGCGCTGGCCGCCTGCAACGACTCGGGCTGGATCCGGCCGGCGGCGAGCATCCGGCCGGCCGGCGACTCGGGGTTCAGCGGCAGCGCCATCAGGATGTGCTCGGGACCGATGTAGTTGGCGCCCATCGCGCGGGACAGCTGGTGGGCGTCGAGCAGCGCCCGCTTCGCGGCCGGGGTCAGCGACAGGTTCGGCGGCACCTCGCCGCGCGGCGCGCCCTCACCGCGCCCGCCCAGCGCGCCCAGCAGCGCGTCCGGGTCGGCGCCGGCCCGGCGGACCAGGTCGCGCAGCGGCTCGCGCTGCAACGCCGCCCAGAGCAGGTGGTCGGTGTCCAGGTCGTTGCTGTGCTTCTGCGCGGCGCGGCGGGCCGCGTCGGCGAGCATCTCCCGGGCGTCGGCGGTCATCAGGCGGGTGATGTCGACCCGGTGCGCCGGCCGGCGTCCCCCCTCGCCCCGGCCGAAGTATCGGGCCAGGAACTCGTCCCAGGGGTCGTTGCCGAAGTCACCCGGTCCCATCATCTCGTCCTCCGCAGTCAGTCGGCACGACCGGCACCCGGCACGCGCGGCACGGTCGGCGGTGGCTACCCGGCGGTCGGCGCGACAAACGCCACCGGATGGCAGGCTGGGGGCATGGAGAGCAGACCGCTGCTGATCGTGGACGGCGCGAACGTGGTGGGCTCGCGCCCGGACGGCTGGTGGCGGGACCGGGCCGGCGCGGCGGTCCGGCTGCGCGACGCGCTGGCGCCCGTCGGGGAGGCGGGGGTGCCGCCGGAGCTGCCGCCGCCGGTGCAGGTGGTGCTGGTGGTGGAGGGCGCGGCCCGGCACGTGGCGCCCGCGCCCGGCGTGGAGGTCGTCTCCGCGCCCGGCTCCGGCGACGACACGATGGTCGAGCTGGTCGCCGCCGCGCCGGACCGGCGGCGGGTGGTGGTCACCGCCGACCGGGAGCTGCGCGAGCGGGTGACCGCGCTGGGCGCGGAGGTACGCGGCCCGCGCTGGCTGGTCCGCTAGGTCACCTGGTCCCGTCAGCAGGACCGAGGAGTCCGCCGGCGGGACTGCCCGATCCCGTGTGCCGGACTCTTCGCGCACGTCAGGGCCGGAACCGGACACCGGGGCCGCAACGCCGCGAGGGTGGATGTTCGTCCACCCGCCGGGATGGGTTGTAATGGAGATCTCTTCCGCCCCCAGGAGGTCCCCGTGGCGAGCGTCGCCGAGCTGAAGGCCGCCATCGATGTCGCTCTCCAGCAGATCGGTGACGGCCAGACAGCGGTGCAGGCGGCCGGCGAGAAGCTGGCCGAGGCGCAGCAGACGCTGGCCGGCGCGCTGGAGGGCAGCGGCCACGAGACGGTCGAGGCGGCCCAGGCCTCGTTGACACAGGCCGGCCAGGAGTTGGAGGAGTGTCTGGCCGCGACACTCGTCGCGGTGGAGCAGGCTCAGATCTACGTCGCGACGCTCTGAGGCCGGCCTGTGTCCATCGTCGAGGACATCGGCGCGCAGGTGCGCGCCGCCGCCGAGGAACTGCCGCTGGCACAGCTCGCCGCCGCGCTGGAGAAGCTCGGCCAGGCGCAGGAGCGGCTGCGCTGGGTGCGCCAGGAGTCGTCCGACCCGATGGGGGTGCCGGAGCTGTCCTCGGCCACCGAGCACGCCGAGACCGCGGGCTACGCGCTGCGTGTGGCGCAGGAGCAGCTCACCGCGTACCTGGCCGCGATCGGGCTGGCGCCGGACGGCGCACGGCCGGCGCCGCCGGGCGAGCGGCCGCCCCGGCACGACACGCCTCGCGGCGAGGACCCGCCCGCACCGGGCCCGGCCGCCGAGCCGGGTGAGCAGCCGGCGGTACGGCGCTGGTGGGCGGTGCGGGTGGCGGAGCTGACCGGCGGCCGGGAGGGCGCGCCGGACGAGCCGGACGAGCGCGTCGAGGACTCCCACGAGCTGCTGCGCCGGGTGGTGGCCGGGATCCGCTCCGGCGACCGGGACCGGCTGCACCGCGAGTTGCGCCGGGCGCACGCCGACGTGGGGCTGGGGCTGGCCGCGATCACCCCGCCGCTGCTGCGCGAGCTGGCCGGTGAGCTGCTCGGCCATCCGCCCCGCGCGGACGACCTGCCCCGGCTGCGCGGGGCGCTGGACTCCCGGGTCCGCGACCTGCTGCCCGGGCTGCCGCGGCCGGTGCTGGACACGCTGCTGACCCGGGTGTGCCGGATGCCCCCGCCGCGCCGCGACGACGACGCGGAGCAGCCGCACGCGGCCGACCCGGCGGTCACCGCGGGCGTGCTCGCCGGCGTACTGCTCGACCGGCTCGGCCGGGACCTGCCCAAGGACACCGACGATCGGGAGCCGTCCCGTGGCTGACGTCCGCGCTCGACTGGTGACGCGGGTCCGGGGGATGCTCTCCGAGGCCCTGGGCGCCACCCGTACCCGGCTCACCGCCGCCGAGGCCGAGCTGGCCGCCGGGCGGGACCGGCTGGCCCGTACCCGCAAGGCCGCCGCCGCGGTGCCCGCCCGGGTGGGCGCCGCCCGCGACCGGCGCCTGGCCGAGATCGACGCCCGGCACACCGCCCGCCTCGCCGAGCTGGCCCGCCGGGCCGCCGCCGCGGCACAGCGGGAGGCGCCCGGCGCGGCGTCCGCGCCCTGGGACCGCTGGCAGGCCACGCCCGCCGGCCGGTCCGAGCCGCCCGGCGCGTTGCGCGTCGGCACGGTACGCCTCGACGGCGCCGAACCGGTGCCGGCGCTGGTCCCGCTGCTGGACGCCGGGCACGCGCACCTGGCCGGCGGCGACCGGGACGGGCTGGCCGCCGTGGTGCCCGCGCTGCTGCTGCGCTCGGTCGGGCGGGCCGACCCGGGCGCGGTGCGGCTCTACGGGTACGACCCGGAACACCTGGGCGGCGGCCTGGCCGGGTTCGCGCCGCTCGGCACGGCCGGGCTGCTCACGTTCGTCGGGCCGGGCGGGCTGGGCCGGCTGCTGGACGACCTGGTGGAGCAGATCCGCCGGATCAACGCCACGGTGCTCGCCGGTGAGTACGGCTCGCTGCGCGAGCTGGCCGCCGCGACCGGACGCCGCCCGGAGCCGTGGCGAGTGGCGGTGCTGCTCGGCGGCGACGAGCTGTCCCGGCACGAGCGCGGCCAGCTCGACCGGGTGGTGCGTACCGGCGCGGCCTGCGGCGTGCACCTGGTGGTCCGCGGCATCGAGCTGCCGGACGACCCGACCGTCACCCGGATCACCGTGGAGCGGGACGACGCCCGGGTGGCCGGGCTGCCGGTGGTGCTCGACGCGCCGCCGCCGCCCGCCCTGGTCACCGAGACGTGCCGCACCGTCGCGTCCCGGGTGGCCGCCGGCCCGCCGCCGACGCCGTTCACCGACCTGCTCCCGCCGCCGGACGAGTACTGGCGGGAGGACTCGGCGCACGGGCTCAGCGCGCCGGTCGGCGAGGGCCCGCACGGGCGGCAGGTGCTGCTCACGCTCGGCGACTACCCGCCGCACGCGTTGATCGGCGGCCCGTCCGGCACCGGCAAGACGAACCTGATCTTCGCTTGGATCGGCGCGCTCGCCGCCCGCTACTCCCCCGCCGAGCTGGAGTTCTACCTGCTCGACTTCAAGGAGGGTGTGTCCTTCGCCCGGTTCGCGCAGGGCCGCCGCGACCCGAGCTGGCTGCCGCACATGCGGCTGGTCGGCATCAACGTGAACACCGACCGGGAGTTCGGGCTGGCGCTGCTGCGCTTCCTCGCCGAGGAGCTGCGCCGCCGCGCCGACGCGGCGAAGAAGCACGAGGTCACCAAGCTGGCGGAGCTGCGCGCGGTGGACCCGGAGGGGCACTGGCCGCGCATCGTGGCGGTGGTCGACGAGTTCCAGGCGCTGCTCGCCGGCCGGGACGTGGTCGCCCGGGAGGCCGCCGACCTGCTGGAGGACCTGGCCCGGCGGGGCCGGTCGCAGGGCATCCACCTGGTGCTCGCCTCGCAGGACGTGCGCGGCATCGAGGCCCTGTGGGGCCGGCCCGCGCTCGTCGCCCAGTTCACGCTGCGGATCGCGCTGCCGAAGGCGCTGCGCATCCTGGCCGAGCGCAACGACGCGGCGCAGTCGCTGCCCCGCCACCACGCGGTGATCAACGCCGAGTCGGGCCTGGCCGAGGGGAACGAGGTGGCCCGGATCCCGTCGGCCAGCGACTGGGAGACGTGGAGCGAGCTTCAGCACCGGCTGTGGCGGATGCGCCCGCAGGACGCCGCGCCGGCCCGGCTGTTCGACGGCGACGCGATCCCGAAGCTGGCCGAAGCGCCGGACTTCCGCGCGCTGACCGCGCCGGAGCAGGGCGTGCCGCGCAGCCCGGTGGCGCTGCTCGGCGAGATCATCGACGTGCAGGCCCGCTCGGCGGCGCTGCGGCTGCCCCGCGCGCCGGGCCGCAACCTCGCCGTGCTGGGCACCCGGGTGGACGAGGCGTGCGCGGTGCTCGACGCCGCCGCCCGGTCGCTGGCCCGGCAGTACCGGCCCGGCACCGCCCGGTTCTCGATCGCCTGCCTGGACCCGGACGCCGACCCGGCGGCCCGCGCCCTGTACGAGGACCTGGAAGGCGACGCCTCCTGGTACGACGAGGAGACGGTGCCGGAGCTGATGGCCGAGGTGGGTGACGGGCTGGGCGCGCCGGGTGCGGCGCGTACCCCGCACTTCCTGCTGCTGTACGCGGTGGACGCGGCGGCCGCGGCGCTGGCCGGCAAGGCCGGTACGCGCACCGGGCTGGAGCAGTTGCGCCGGATCCTGCACGACGGGCCGGAACGGCGTACGCACGTGCTGGCGTGGTGGCGTGGGGTGGCCCGGATGCGGGTCGACCTCGGCGGCGCGGGCGCGCGCACGGATCAGATCGGCGCCTGGGTGGCGCTGGACGTGCAGGGCGGTGAGCTGGGCTCCTCGCTGTATCCGGGCAGCGGCGGGCCGGACTGGTATCCCCGGCCGTGGCGCGGTCTGTACTTCGACCGGGCGGTGCACCGCACCGGACAGGTGATCATCCCTTATGGTCCCTCCCGATGAACGAACCGGTTGCCAGTGAGACGTACAACGCGCAGATCCGCCGGCTCGCCGAGCTGACCGCCCGGGTGTCCGCCCAGCGGGCCGAGGCGCACACCTGGTACGCCCAGCAGGTGGCCGCCGCCGGCCGGGCGGTGGCCGAGGCGGAGGAGCAGGTGCGGCAGGCCGAGGCGGAGGTGGCCGAGGCGTCCCGGCTGGTGGAGCGCGTCGACGGCGAGGTCACTCACCTGTGGGCGCAGTTGCGGGCGCGGCTGGGCATGGGCGCCCGGCGGCTCGGTGACCCGCCCGGCCCGGTACGCGGCGCCGCCGGTGATCCGGTGCCGCTGCTGCGGGCGGTCCGGGAGCTGCTGGACCGCACCGGGGCGCCGGGTGAGCTGCCCGGCTCGGTGAACCCGCTGCTGGTCGCGTGCGGGATCGGCGGGGCGCTGGTGGCGTACGCGCTGGGGGTGGGTGCGCGGGCGCTGGCCGCCGGTTCCAGCGGTGACCTGGCGGTGGGCCTGCCGGTGCTGGCGCTGGTGGTGACGCTGCTCGGCCCGGTGATCGGGCTGGCGCCGGCCCGGCTGCTGGCCGACCGCCGCCACGCGGTGCTGACCCCGCGCCCGATGATCCTGGTGGCCGCCTCCGGCCTGGTCACGACCCTGCTCCTGCTGACGGTGACCTACACCCGCTGACCGTCCCTCCCCACGCGCCCCCTCTCCGGCCGTCGATCATGAGGTTGGCGGCGCGACACGCCGTCGCGCCGCCGGTCAACCTCATGATCGCGCCCGTCAGGCGGGGGTCAGGACGGCCTCCTTCAGGAGGCGGCGGGCCAGCACCAGGCGGTCGGCGTCGTCGTCGAGGCCGGGCAGGTCACCGACCCTCGTCACCTCACCGGTGAGCAGGGCGCGCAGCGCCGCCTCGCAGGTGCCGGGCAGCGTGAGCGTCCGGTCGGGCACGCGCAGCGTGACCCGTCCGCCGGCGGCCGGGGTGAGCTGCCAGCGCAGGCCGCCGCGCACCGCCACCTCGCTGTCCGCCGTGAGCCGGGCCAGCGCCTGCGCCTGGGCCAGCGGCCGGATCGGCGCCGGGCGGGCGGCCGGCCAGACCCGGGCGCGCAGCCGGCCGGCCACCGCCGCCGGGTCGGCCCGCAGCAGCCAGTCGCGCAGCGCCTCGACGGTCTCGGTCAGCTCCGGCTCGATCGCGTCCGCGTCGGCCAGGTCGAGCCCGAACGGCAGGCTCGCGCGCAGCCGCGCGTCCTCGGCGGCGAGCGCGAGCAGTTCCTCGACCACGGCGTACCGGGTCAGCGCCCGGATGCCCACGGTCAGGTGCAGCGAGCTGGAGTCCTGCGCCTGGGCGCTGTGCAGCCAGCCGCGCGGAAGGTAGAGCGCGTCGCCCGGTTCGAGCACGACGTCCAGCTCGGGGCGCCCGTCGGCGGTCGCGGAGACCTCGTCGGCCCGGCCGCCCCAGGGCTGGCGCTCCAGCGGGTCGGCCAGCACCGGCGGGTGGATCCGCCAGTGCTTGCGCCCGTCCACCTGCAGCACGAACACGTCGTGCGTGTCGTAGTGGGTGGCGAAGCCCTGACTGCCGGCCGGCGTCAGGTAGGCGTTCACCTGCAACGGCTGGGCCAGCGCGGTGCCCAGGTCACGGGCGAAGTCGACGAGCGCCGGCCAGGTGCGGTGCAGGCCCTGCAACACCAGCGTGGCGCCGTCGGCGTACAGCGCCAGCACCTTCTCGTCGAGGACCTGGTCGCCGATCTCGGCGCCGGCGCCACCGCCGCCGGTGAACCGCGCCGCCGGCACGAGCTGGCCGTCCTTGGCGACCCGCAGGAACGGGGTACGCAGGCCGCGGCGGCTGAGCAGCTCGTCGGCGTCGGCGGGGCTGAGCAGGTCGGTGAAGCCGTCCGGGTTGGGCAGTTCGGCGGCGCGGGACAGCAGCGGGCTGCGCCCCCAGTGGTCGGCGGCGAACTTGGCCGGCTCCACCGCCACGCACCGGGCCAGCGCCTCGGTCGCGGAGAACGGAACCGCCGGGCGGCCGTGGCCACCCGGCGGGTCGACGTGCGTCGTGCTCATGTGTCAGGCGCTGCCGTCGGCGCCGCCGTCGCGCTGGCCGGGGGTCGCGCCGCCGTCGGCCGGGCCCTCCGCGCTGCCGTCCGCGCCACCGTCGTGCTGACCCGGGGTCGCGCCGCCGTCGGCCGGGCCCTCCGCGCCGCCGTCCGCGCCACCGTCGTGCTGACCCGGGGTCGCGCCGCCGTCGGCCGGGCCCTCCGCGCCGCCGTCCGCGCCACCGTCGTGCTGACCCGGGGTCGCACCGCCGTCGGCCGGGCCCTCCAGGCCGCTGCCGCCGCTGCTCTGGATGTCGTCGTCGTTCAATGCCATGGGTGCTCCCTCGGTGTGCCGCCCCGCGTGGTGCCGGGGTCCGTGTGCAGCGGGTGGTACCCCACGCCCGATCTTCTCTAACCACACCGTAGACGCCCGGACGCCGCCGTACGGACGGTTCGCGGGGCAAGCGGCCGGGACGGGTGGATGCCAGGATGGCGGGAGGACGACGCGAGGAGACGCACGTGACGCAGCCGGAGCCGCTCACCCCGCTGACCGAGGACTGGCAGCGGGCGCTCGCCGTGGTGGCACACCCCGACGACCTGGAGTTCGGCGCCGCCGCCGCGGTGGCCCGCTGGACCGGGCAGGGCAAGGAGGTCGTCTACTGCCTGCTCACCAGCGGCGAGGCGGGCATCGACGGGATGTCGCCGGAGCGCGCCCGGGTGGTGCGCGAGGAGGAGCAGCGCGCCTCCGCCGCCGTGGTGGGAGTGTCGGCCGTCGAGTTCCTCGGCCTGCCCGACGGGCTGCTGGAGTACGGCGTGCCGCTGCGCCGGGCGATCGCCGCCGTGGTGCGCCGGCACCGGCCGGACGTGGTGCTGACGAACAACTTCCGGGAGACCTGGGACGGTGCGTACGCGCTGAACCAGGCCGACCACATCGCCTGCGGCCGGGCCACGCTGGACGCGGTCCGCGACGCCGGCAACCGCTGGATCTTCCCGGAGCAGCTCACCGACGGCATCCAGCCGTGGTCGCGGGTGCGCGAGGTGTGGGCGGCCGGGTCGCCGGCAGCCCGGCACGGGGTGGACGTGAGCGACACGTTCGACCGGGGCGTGGCGTCGCTGCGGGCGCACGGGGCGTACCTGAGCGGGCTCGGCGACGGCAGCTTCGACGCCGAGGAGTTCCTGGAGGGCATGGCCCGGCCGGCCGGGCGCCGGCTCGGCGCGCGGTTCGGCGCCACGTTCGAGGTCTTCCCGATCAACCTTCAGTAGGGCTGCGGCGATGTTCCTGGTCGGCACGTCGGGCTGGCAGTACCGGGACTGGCGGGAGCGGTTCTACCCGGCCGGGCTGCCGCAGCGGCGCTGGCTGGAGCACTTCGCCGCGCGGTTCGCCACCGTCGAGGTGAACAACGCGTTCTACCGGCTGCCGGAGCGGGACACGTTCGTCGCGTGGCGGGAGCGTACGCCCGGCGACTTCTGCGTGGCGGTGAAGATGAGCCGCTACCTGACCCACGTGAAGCGGTTGCGCGACCCGGCCGAGCCGGTGGCCCGGTTCCTGGACCGGGCGTCCGGGCTGGGCGACCGGCTGGGGCCGGTGCTGGTGCAGCTCCCGCCGACGCTGCGCGCCGACCCGGACGCGCTGGCCGACGTGCTGCGCCGGTTTCCCGCCGACGTGCGGGTGGCGGTGGAGCCGCGGCATCCGTCGTGGTGGACCGACGACACCCGGCGGGTGCTGGAGCGGCACCGGGCGGCGCTGGTCTGGGCCGACCGGCTCAGCCGGCCGGTCACCCCGCTGTGGCGCACCACCGACTTCGGTTACCTGCGGCTGCACGAGGGCCGGGCACGGCAGTGGCCGCGCTACGGGCGCGCCGCGCTGGCCGGCTGGGTGCGCCGGCTGGCCGGGGCGTTCGGCGACGGCGAGCCGGCGTACGTCTACTTCAACAACGACCCGGGTGGCGCGGCGATCGTCGACGCGGTCGCGTTCGCCGGGCTGGCCCGGCGGGCCGGGCTGCCGGTGTCCCGGACGCCCGCGGCCCGCCCCGCCGAGGGGGCGGGACGGGCCGGTCCGGTGCCGGATCAGGGAATCATCTGACGCAGGTCACCCGGCATGGTGGCCTTCACGTCCTCCCACTCGCCCTGGGTCACGTGCCGGCGCAGCGTGTCCAGCACGACCTGCACCACCCGCTGCGCGCCGCCCTCGGCGTCGTACGGGAAGCCCTGGCGCACCTCGTACAGGAAGTCGTCGCGGTTGAGCTTGATCGGCACGTTCTCCGGCTGCCAGCCGTCGAAGTAGATCCCGCGCACCAGCACCGGCAACTGCTGGGCGAACTCGGTGCTCTCCTGCACCGGCAGCCGGTCCCGCAACAGGTGCAGCACGGTACGCAGCGCGGCGTAGGACTGGTTGCGCCGTTCCTTCGGCCAGCCGTACGCGGACTCGATCTCCTTGAGGATCACGTTCGTCTTGTCCAGCGAGGACTCGAACGCGGACAACAGCTGTTCGGCCATCGGGCTCACCCCCGTGCTTCGGTCTCCCAGCGTCGGTCGTCGGCGCGGCGCGGCGGACCGCTGGGGCCCCGCCACAGCCGGGTCGGGCTGAACCGGCCGGGCCGTTCGCCCCGCCGTGCCGCCTCGGAGCTGCCGACCACGTGCAGTACGCCACCGCGGCGTCGGTCCGCCACCACCCGTACCGTCATGACCCACCTCCTCGTCGCGGCGCCCGAGCCGGCGCCCACGGTCCATGCTGCGCCGGGGGCGGGTGAGCGGACCTCACCCGTACCGGGTGAGACGCTCAGGCGTCCAGCAGGCCGGCGAGTGTGGTGGCGTTGCGCTGCGCGTAGTCCTGGTAGCAGTTGTTCATCAGCACGTGCGTCTGCCCGGTCTGGCCGGCCAGCTCGCGCAGCTTCGGCGCCCAGTCGCGCAGTTCCCGCTTGGAGTAGTCGTAGCCGAACTTCTCGTGGATGTCCTTGCTGGTCCACTTGTCGCTGTGCCCATGGAACCGGACCACCGCGAGGTCCGCGGTGGCCGCCAGCACCGGCGGGACGGACGACTTGTGTCCCTGCGGCATGTCCACACAGACGAACGGCAGCTCGTGCTCGCGCAGGAACCCGAGCGTCTCCTCGGCGTTGTCGCCGTCGAACCAGGACGCGTGCCGGAACTCGAAGACCGGGCGCAGCGGCGCGCACCGCCGCTCCACCTCCAGCAGGTACTGCTTGTTGGCCCGCTTGATGGTGAACCAGGGCGGGAACTGGAACAGCAGCGCGCCCAGCTTGCCGGCCTCGACGAGCGGGTCGAGGGCGGACAGGAACCGGGTCCAGACCTCCTCGTACGCCTGCGCGGGCAGGTCGTCCGGGTAGACGTTGCGCTTGTCCGTGTCCGGGCGGAGGTCCTTGTAGAGCGCGGAGACGCGGGTGGGGTGGCCGGTCAGCAGGCTGAACGCCTTGACGTTGAACGTGAACCCGGCCGGCGTGCGCTCGGCCCACAGCCGGGCGGTCCGCTCGGCCGGCGGCGAGTAGTAGGTGGCGTCCACCTCGACCAGCGGGAACTGCCGGGCGTAGTAGGACAGCCGTTTCTCCGGCGTGTCGGCGCTCGCCGGGTACCAGCCGGAGTCGAGCAGCGTCCGGTCGGTCCACGAGGCGGTGCCCACCTTGATGTCACCCATGGGGGCAGTTCACCGCGTCGGGGACCGACCGGCAACCGGAACGGCGTTCAGGCCGCCCGCCGCTCCCGGGTCTGCTTGCAGGCCACGCAGGAGGTGGCGGACGGGAAGATCTCCAGCCGCTCCACCGGGATGGGCGCGGTGCAGCCCTCGCAGAAGCCGTAGGTGCCCTCGTCCAGGCGGGTCAGCGCGTGCTCGAACTGGGCCCGCCGGTCCAGGATGGTCCGCAGCAGCGACTGCGCGGTGTCCCGCTCGGCGGTCTTGGTGCCGCTGTCGGCCTGGTCGTCGCCGGCGGTGTCGCCGACCTCGACCAGCCGCAGCACCTGGCTCTGCGCCACGGTCTGCTCGTACTCGGCGGTCAGCTCGTCGTACCGCGACCGCAGGGACTGCCGGATCTGGTCGACCTCCGCCTGGGAGCGGCCGGTGGCTGTCGTGTCGTGGACGAGCATCGCTGCCTGCCTTTCCTACGTCCTCATACCGGACCGGGGCGGCCAGCGCCCCGGACCCGGTCCGACTGTGCGAGCGCGGGCGACGAGATCACCCGTGCTCTGTGAGCCGGGCGATTACCCCCGCCCACGGCGGGCCAAACCGGCTGTTTCCTGAGTGTTTCCGGTGAGTCCGCAGCCCCTGGTCAGGCGGCCTCGACGAGTGCCGGACGACGCGGGTCGTCGGCCCGGACCACCACGTCGGCGAAGGACGCGGGGACGACCTCGTCGGCGTAGCGGGCGAAGGCGGGCAGGGTCCAGCGCAGCGCGGGATCGGTGCGCCGCGTGAGCGCCGACGGGGAGAGCACGAGGTGGACGGTGACGTCGAAGGGCAGCGCGCCGCCGAGCAGCAGCGCGCCGCTGACCAGCACCACCCCGCCGGGCGGCAGGTCCACGTACGCGGCGCGGCTGGCCCGGTCGGCGGCGGCGTCCCACAGCGACGGCAGCAGCCGGCCGGAGCCGTCCGGGCCGGCCGGGTCGAGCACCTCGCGGCGCAGTCCCGGTTCGTCGAGCCAGCTCTCGTAGTACGCGTCCGGGTTGGTGCGGCCGTGCTCCAGGCGCACCGAGGCGGGGCGGAGGAAGTCGTCGGCGCGCACGTGCAGCACCGGCCGGCCGGCGGCGCGCAGCGGGTCGACGAGCGCTTCGGCGAGCGCGTCCGGCCGGGCGGCGGGCGGGCCGTCCACGGCGACCCGCAGCCGGCCGGGCGTCCCGGTGCGGGCGAGACGCTCGGCCAGCTCGGTGACGAGCAGGTCGGGGCTGATCGGGCGCACGCGCATCGGACCATCCTGCCGCGCGGGCGGGCGGGTCACCACATGATCGCTCCGGGCGGTCGGGGCTCCGTCCGGCGGCGGTCGGCGGGTGGTGGTCCCGGTGGTCAGCCGGTGCGGTCGATGGTGACCCGGGCGTCGTCGGCGAGCCGGTAGCCGACGCCGTAGACGGTGGTGACGAGCGGGACGTCCACGCCGACCTTGCCGCGCAGCCGGCGCACGTGCACGTCGACGGTGCGGACGCCGGCGTGCTCGTACCCCCAGACCGCGTTGAGCAGTTGCAGCCGGGTGAACACCCGGCGCGGGTGGGCGACCAGGTGCAGCAGCAGGTCGAACTCCAGGCGGGTCAGCGGCAGCGGCTCGCCGTCACGCAGCACCGACCGGGACGACGCGAGGATGTGCAGGGTCGGGATGGTCGGGGCGAGCGGGCGCGCCGGAGCGCGGCCGGCCGGGACGGCGTCGGGCCGGCGTTCGGCCGGGACCGTGCCCGCGCTGACCACCGCGTCGCCGCGTTCGAGCATCTCGCGGGCGGCGTCGAGCAGCCGGCGGGCGGCCGGGGTGAGCGACTCCTCGCAGGCCAGGGGGATGGTGAGGGTGACGGTGAGCATGGGCGCGGCAGCGGTGTTGGCGGGACGGCGCTGGCCGCCGGGGGGACGACCGGGGACCGCGGGTTGGGACGTATGCCATCCGGCGCGCGACGAGGCGGGGCTGACCGACATGGTCCTCCTTGGGCTGGTCCGGGTATCTCCCCACGGCCCGGGACGCCGCTTCATCGATGCTTCCCGGCGTCTCTGCGAGGGTCAAGGGGCGGCCGCGTTGCATGAATGTGACATTTGACGAACACATCGCAGCCGTGCGCTCGCTCTGCGTGCGAGGCCCGTTGATTACAGCAGAGCACCGTTTCGCGGTGGTACGGGGGGTCTCCCCGGGGGTTCACAATGGCGGATCAGCGGCGGACGTGAACGCGGCGCACCCCGGGTCCGGGTGCGCCGCGTGCCGGTCGGCCGAGGTCAGGCGTCGCGGTCCACGACGATCTCGGCGTCGTCGGCGAGGCGGTAGCCCACGCCGTACACGGTGGTCACCAGCGGCGTGTCCGGCCCGAACTTGGCCCGCAGCCGGCGGACGTGGACGTCGACGGTGCGCGCCACGGCGTGCTCGTAGCCCCAGACGTTCGCGAGAAGTTGCAGTCGGGTGAACACCCGGCGGGGATGTTCGGTGAGGAACAGCAGCAGGTCGTACTCGATGCGGGTCAGCGGGATCTCGGCGCCGCCGTGGCGGACGCGCCGGGTGCCGGTGAGGATGCGCACGCCGCCGGGGGCGGGCGCCGCGGGGG
>NZ_RCVK01000069.1:0-3094 GCF_003667485.1 Micromonospora sp. BL1 | reverse complement strand
CGCCGACGGCAGGTGCAGCGCCCGGTCGAGGACGCGCTCGCGCAGCCGGGCCAGCACCGTCTCGCCGAGCCGGGACGCGAGCGCGGCGCCGAGCGCGGTGAGCAGGCCGGTGAGCACGGCGGCGGCGGCGATCACCGCCACCCGGCCGGCGATCCGGGAGACCGGGGCGTCGGCGATGACGTCGTCGACCAGGCGGCCGAGCACCCAGGGCGCGACCAGGCCGCCCGTGGCGGCGGCGACGAGCACCGTCGCGGCGGCGGCGCTGAGGCCGGGCCGGTCGCGGAACTGGGCGCCGAGCGTGGTCCAGGTCTGCCGGGCGGATGCGACCGGCAGCAACGTCCGGGTGGGGGTACGCGGGTCAGCGGTCACCGCAGTGTCTCCTCGCGGTAGCGGGCGTCGGAGGCCAGCAGGCGTTCGTGCGGTCCCTCGGCGGCCACCCGGCCGTCGGCGATCACCACCACCCGGTCGGTGATCCGCAGCAGGGCCGGGCTGCTGGTGATCAGGAGCGTGCCCCGGGGCGCCACCCGGCGCGCTTCGGCGAGTCCGTCGGCGAGCTGCGCCTCGGTGGCCGCGTCGACGGCGGTGGTGGGATCGTGCAGCACCAGCACGGGCGGGTCGGCATGCAGCGCCCGCGCCAGCCCGAGCCGCTGGCGCTGTCCACCGGAGAGGTTCGCGCCCCGCTCGACGAGGCGGTGGTCGAGGCCGTCGGGGTGCGCGTCCACCACGTCCTCGGCGGCGGCGGCCCGGACGGCGGCGTGCAGCCGCGCCTGGTCGGCAGGGTCGCCGGCGGCGAGGTTGGCCGCGACAGTGCCCTCGAACAGCGTCACGTCGTGCGGCTCGACCAGCACGGTGCGGCGCAGCGCGTCGACGTGCAGCTCGTCGGCGGGTACGCCGTCGACACGCACGGCGCCCCGGCGCGCGTCCGGCGGCACCCGCCCGGACAGCAGCGCCACCAGCGCCTCGGCGTCGGCCGGGTCGTACGCGAGCACACCGACCACCTCACCGGGGCCGACGCGCAGGTTCACCCCGTCCAGTCCGGCGTGCCCGACGTCGTCGAGGGTCAGCCGCGGCCCGTCCGGGTGTACCGGGGCCGGTGCGTCGCCGGGCCGGGTCAGCGGCTCGGCACCGAGCACGCGCGCCACCCGGACGGCGGAGGCGCGGGCCATCGCGAACAGCTGCACGCACCAGCCCATGGTCTGCACCGGCTCGGCGACGAACTGCGCGAGCCCGACCACCGTGACCAGCTCGCCGATGGTGAGCCGGCCGCGCAGGGCGAGCCAGCCGGCCACCCCGGCGACCGCCGCGAGGAACAGGCCGTTGGCGGCGGTGGTGAGCCCGAGGTGCAGTCCCTTGGTGTTGGCGGCGCGCAGCGTGACCGCGAGGGCGTTGCGGCTGGCGGCGGCGTACCGGCCGGCGGCGTGGTGCTGGGCGCCGATGCCGCGCAGCACGCGCAGGCCGGAGACGAGGTCCACGGCGAGCGCCGTGGTCTCCGCGAGGGCCTCCTGCTGGGAGGTGCTGCGCCGGGACAGCAGCGGCGCCATCCGTTGCAGCACCAGGACCAGGACCGGTACGCCGACGAGCACGCCGAGTCCGAGGGGGACGTCGATGACCAGCAACGCGGTGGCCGCGACGGTGAGCGCGGTCACCGCGGCGACGCCGAACCCGGCCACCCGCACCACGAGCGCGGAGAGTTCGGCGTCGGAGGCGGCGACGGAGAGCAGTTCGCCGTCGCGCAGGCCGGAGCGGTGCCCGCGCGGGTCGAGCGCGCGCTCGGCGATCTCCACCCGCAGCAGGTGCGCCTCCCGCTCCACCGCGGCGTACGCCTGGCGGGCGCCGTTGCGGTAGGCGAACGCGAGCACGGCGAACAGGGCCGCGAGGCCGGCGACCGAGTACGCCAGCGCCCACGGGTCGCCGGTGACCACGGCGCGGTCGATGATCAGGCCGATCGCCACCGGCACGAGCGCCTCGGCGACCTGGTGCAGGCCGAGCAGCGTCACGCCGATCAGCACCGGCCGTCGCTGGCGGCGCAATGCCTGACGCAGCACGTACCGGGCCGTGACGGCGCCGCCGGCGGGGAGCGGGGACACGAGGGGATGCCTCCAGTGATCGAAGTGAGGACAGCCTAACCTCAGCCTCGGTGGCCGAGTCGGGTGGCACGGCTCACCACGGTCTCCGCCAGCAGGGCACGGTGACCGCCGGTAATGTTGATCAGGCCGAGAGTGCACCCATATGTCCGCTGCCCCGAGGAGCGACCATGCTCGATCACGCGTCCCGCCGCATCGACATCGCCCGCCTTCAGGAGACGCTCGACGGACCGTGGGCCGAGGTCCGTCAGGCTCACCGCAAACACCTCGACGAGCGGTTCCTCCCTGTGTACGGGGAGACCGGCGACCAGGCGCGCGAGCGGATCACCCGGCTGCTCGGCGAACTGCCGGTCGAGCTGGGCATCGCCGCGGGCTTCCCGCCCGAGTACGGCGGCCGGTCCGACATCGGCGCCTCGATCGTCGCCACCGAGATGCTCGCGCAGGTCGACCTGTCACTCATGGTGAAGGCCGGCGTGCAGTGGGGCCTGTTCGGCGGCGCGGTCGCCGCCCTCGGCACGAAGCGGCACCACGACGCCTATCTCCGGGACATCGTCGAGGGACGGATCTTCGGCTGCTTCGCGATGACCGAGACCGGCCACGGCTCGGACGTGCAGCAACTGCGCACCACCTGCGAGTACGACCCGCAGACGCAGACCTTCGACCTGCACACGCCGCACGAGGCGGCGCGCAAGGACTACATCGGCAACGCGGCCCGGGACGGGCGGATGGCTGTGGTCTTCGCCCAGCTGATCACCGGCGGGCGCCGCCACGGGGTGCACGCGTGGCTGGTGCCGATCCGCGACGAGCACGGCAACCCGATGCCCGGCGTGACGATCGGCGACGCCGGCCCCAAGGCCGGACTGCTCGGCGTGGACAACGGGCGGCTCAGCTTCGACCACGTACGGGTGCCGCGGGACATGCTCCTGGACCGGTACGCGCAGGTGGCCGAGGACGGGACGTACTCCAGCCCGATCGAGAACGACTCCCGCCGCTTCTTCACCATGCTCGGC
>NZ_RCVK01000070.1:0-3566 GCF_003667485.1 Micromonospora sp. BL1 | reverse complement strand
ACGGGTCAGTGGCGATGGACGACTGATCCTGACATGAGAAAACCTCTCTCACAAGGGATTCCGTTGCCGGAATAGCCAGTCGCCACGAAATACGCCAGACTGCGCGGGGCACTACGCTCAACACGGAGATTCGGACACGAGGAGCGTCGATGGTCAACCGGCACCAGGAGATCGGGAACGGCAACCGCCGGGTCACCGTGCGTGAAGGCGCCAATCACGCTCTGCTCGACGACGTGGCCAAGCAGATCATCGAGCAGCTCCAGGAGGACGGGCGCCGCCCGTACGCGAGCATCGGCAAGGCGGTCGGCCTCTCCGAGGCAGCGGTACGCCAGCGGGTGCAGCGGCTGCTGGACGCGGGCGTCATGCAGATCGTCGCGGTCACCGATCCGCTCCAGCTCGGCTTCCCCCGCCAGGCCATGATCGGGCTGCGGACCGACGGCGACCTGGAGCCGGTCGCGGACCGGCTGGCCGAGTTCGAGGAGATCGACTACGTGGTGATCACCGCCGGCTCGTTCGACCTGCTGGCCGAGGTGGTCTGCCGCAACGACGCACACCTGCTGGAGATCCTCCAGAAGCTGCGCGGCGTCCCCGGGGTGCTCTCCACCGAGGCGTTCGTCTACCTGAAGCTGCGCAAGCAGACCTACAGCTGGGGCACCGCCTGATGCGGATTCCGTTGACAGCGCAGTGATACAGCGCTGAATCCGTCGCGTTGAAGCTTGTTCGCTTGCCTTATCGGCATCGCCTGTGGGATAACCGTGGGCAGAGCGGCCGGTGTCACCCCTGACCGGCCCGAGACCCGATGGGGCTGACATGGCCAACGCCACCGACCACCTGTGGATGCACTTCACCCGCATGGCGAGCTACCCCGCCGGCGAGGTTCCGACAATCGTCCGGGGCGAGGGCGCGTACGTCTGGGACGCCCAGGGCCGCCGCTACCTGGACGGGCTGGCCGGGCTGTTCGTCGTCAACGCCGGCCACGGCCGCGCCGAGCTGGCCGAGGCGGCCGCCAAGCAGGCCGGCGAGCTGGCCTACTTCCCGCTCTGGTCGTACGCCCACCCGAAGGCCGTCGAGCTGGCCGAGAAGATCGCCACGCTCACCCCCGGCGACCTGAACCGGGTCTTCTTCACCACCGGCGGTTCCGAGGCCGTCGAGGCGGCATGGAAGCTGGCCCGGGCCTACTTCAAGCGCACCGGCAAGCCCACCAAGCACAAGGTGGTCAGCCGCTACATCGCCTACCACGGCACCTCGATGGGCGCGCTGTCGATCACCGGCCTGCCCGGCATCAAGACCGACTTCGAGCCGCTGGTGCCGGGCGGCATCAAGGTGCCGAACACCAACTTCTACCGGGCCCCCGAGCACGGCGACGACGCCGAGGCGTTCGGCCGCTGGGCCGCCGACGAGATCGGCCGGGCCATCGAGCGGGAAGGGCCGGAGACGGTCGCCGCCGTCTTCCTGGAGCCGGTGCAGAACTCCGGCGGCTGCTTCCCGCCGCCGCCCGGCTACTTCGAGCGGGTACGCGAGATCTGCGACGCGTACGACGTGCTGCTGGTCAGCGACGAGGTGATCTGCTCCTGGGGCCGGCTCGGCGAGTACTTCGGCGCCGTGCGCTACGGCTACCAGCCGGACATCATCACCACCGCCAAGGGCATCACCTCCGGCTACGCCCCGCTCGGCGCGATGATCGCCAGCGAGCGGCTGATGGAACCGTTCCTCACCGAGACCGGCATGTTCGCGCACGGCGTGACGTTCGGCGGCCACCCGGTCTCCTGCGCGGTCGCGCTGGCCAACCTGGAGGTGTTCGCCCGGGAGGACCTGATCGGGCACGTCCGGGCCAACGAGGGCGCGTTCCGGTCCACCCTGGAGAAGCTGCACGACCTGCCGATCGTCGGCGACGTGCGCGGCGACGGCTACTTCTACGGCATCGAGCTGGTCAAGGACAAGACGACCCGGGAGACGTTCGACGAGGCCGAGTCCGAGCGGCTGCTGCGCGGCTTCCTGTCCACCGCGCTGTTCGACGCCGGGCTCTACTGCCGGGCCGACGACCGGGGCGACCCGGTGGTGCAGCTCGCCCCGCCGCTGATCGCCGACCAGCAGCACTTCGACGAGATCGAGCAGATCCTGCGCGGGGTGCTGACCGAGGCGTGGTCCCGGCTCTGACGCCGATGACCGACTACCGGCATCTGTCGTACTGGCTGTCCGGCCTGGACGAACCGCTGACACCGCGACCCGGGTTGCCCGGCGACACGGACGCCGACGTGGCGATCGTGGGCGCCGGGTACACCGGGCTGTGGACGGCGTGGTACCTGGCCGAGGCCGACCCCACGTTGCGCGTCGTCGTGCTGGAGCGGGAGATCGCCGGGTACGGCGCGTCCGGGCGCAACGGCGGCTGGTGCTCGGCGCTGTTCCCCACCTCGCTGCCGGCGCTGGCCCGGCGGCACGGCCGGGACCGGGCACTGGCCATGCAGCGGGCCATGCACGACACGGTCGGCGAGGTGGGCCGGGTCGCCGCCGCCGAGGGCATCGACTGCGACTGGCGGGCCGGCGGCACCGTGACGCTCGCACGCGGCGAGGCCCAGCTCCACCGGGCCCGGGCCGAGGTCGCGCAGGCCCACGCGCACGGGCTGACCGACGACGACCTGACGCTGCTCGACGCCGGCGAGGCCGCCGCGCGGTGCAACGCCGAGGGGGTACGCGGCGGCACGTACACCCCGCACTGCGCCGCCGTGCACCCGGCGAAGCTGGTCCGGGGCCTGGCCCGGGCGGTGGAGCGCCGGGACGTACGCATCCACGAGCGCACAGCGGTGACCGCGCTGCGGCCGGGCGCGGCGGTGACGGCGGCGGGCGTGGTCCGGGCGCCGGTGGTGGTCCGCGCGACCGAGGGCTACACGCCGGGGCTGCCCGGCCAGCGGCGTGCGGTGGCGCCGGTCTACTCGCTGATGGTGGCCACCCCGCCGCTGCCCGAGGAGACCTGGGCCCGGATCGGGCTGGCGGAGCGGGAGACGTTCTCCGACTACCGGCACGTCATCGTGTACGGCCAGCGCACCGCCGACGGCCGGCTCGCGTTCGGCGGGCGGGGCGCGCCCTACCACTTCGCGTCCCGGGTGCGGCCGGGCTTCGACCGGGAGCCCCGGGTGTTCGCGGCGCTGCGCCGGGCGCTCGGGGAACTGTTCCCGGTGCTCGGGCCGGACGTGCCGGTGACGCACGCCTGGGGCGGGCCGCTGGGAGTGGCCCGGGACTGGTCCGCGTCGGTGGGCCTGGACCGGCGTACCGGGCTGGCCTGGGCCGGCGGCTACGTCGGCGACGGCGTCGGCACCAGCAACCTCGCCGGGCGTACGCTCGCCGACCTGATCCGGGGCGTGGAGAGCGACCTGACGGCGCTGCCGTGGGTCGGGCACCGCTCCCCCCACTGGGAACCGGAGCCGCTGCGGTGGCTGGCGATGAACGCCGGTCTGAAGGTGATGTCCTCAGCCGACCACACCGAGCACCGAACCCATCGCCCGTCCCGCCGGGCAGACCTCTTCAACCACTTCCTGGGCCACTGACCCCACTCCCCGTTCCACCCCACC
>NZ_RCVK01000293.1:0-3590 GCF_003667485.1 Micromonospora sp. BL1 | reverse complement strand
CCTCGGACGCACCCGGCGGGGGCCCGGTGGTGAGCGTTACGCTCGGCTCATGCTCCGTTCCGTCATCCTCGCCGCCTCCCGGTCTTCCCAGGTGGAGCGGCTCGTCGCGACGGCCCCGTTCACCCGGGACGTCGTCCGCCGGTTCGTCGCCGGCGCCGCCACCGACGACGCGCTGCGCGCCACCCGCGAGCTGGTCGCCGACGGCCAAGCGGTCACCCTCGACTACCTGGGCGAGGACACCACCACCCCGGAGCAGGCGAACGCCACCCGGGACGAGTACCTCACGCTGCTGAGCCGCCTCGGCGCCGCCGGGCTCACCCCGGCCGCCGAGGTCAGCGTGAAGCTGTCCGCGCTGGGCCAGATGTTCGACGAGCAGCTCGCGTACGACAACGCGCGGGCGATCTGCGCGGCGGCCGACGCGGCGGGCACCACCGTCACGCTGGACATGGAGGACCACACCACCACCGACTCGACCCTGGACATCCTGGCGAAGCTGCGCAAGGACCACCCGTCGACCGGCGCGGTGCTCCAGGCGTACCTGCGGCGGACCGAGTCGGACTGCCGGGAGCTGGCGTCGGCGGGGTCGCGGGTGCGGCTGTGCAAGGGCGCGTACAAGGAGCCGGAGTCGGTGGCGTACCAGTCCGCCCGCGAGGTGGACAAGTCGTACGTGCGCTGCATGAACGTGCTGATGTCCGGCGACGGCTACCCGATGCTCGCCACGCACGACCCGCGGCTGATCGCGATCGGCGAGGACCGGGCGCGCTGGTTCGACCGCGACCCGGGCCGGTTCGAGTTCCAGATGCTCTACGGCATCCGCCCGGAGGAGCAGCAGCGCCTGGTCGGCGAGGGCTACACGGTGCGGACGTACGTCCCCTACGGCGACCAGTGGTACGGCTACCTGATGCGCCGGCTCGCGGAGCGCCCGGCCAACCTGGCGTTCTTCGGCCGCGCGGTGCTGTCGAAGAAGTGAGTCAGTCGTTCGACCAGGCCCGGATGCACAGCACGAGGCGGTAGCCGTCCGGGTCGGTCAACGTGACACCCCACCTGTCCCAGTACGGGCCGGCGGAGACCCTGGTCCCGCCGGCCCGTTCCAGTCTCGGGACCAGTTCGTCGTCGGCCGGGCCGTCGAGGTAGAGCACGAGCAGGTCCTCCCCGGTGGGGCGCGGCTCGACCGCGAGCGTCGGACCGCCGACCAGCTCCAGGTGCCAGCCGGCTCCGGGGAGGCCGAGCATCACCAGGTCGTGCTCGTCCGCGTGACCGCCCTCGCTCCGGTAGAGCACGTCCAGGCCCAGCCCCTGCGTCCAGAACCGTTCGGCGGCGGCGAGGTCGCGGCTCGGGCGGGCGAGGCGTACGTGGGTGTCGGCGGTGATCGGCATGCCCGGGATCGTGCGACCTCACCTCGGGTTGAGGTCAAGCTTGACGAGGTTGGCTAATGAGATTAGCTTTACGGCTATGACGGTTAGCCAGGTGGCGCGGGACGGCGGCACGATCGCGTACGAGGTGCACGGATCGGGCCCGCTCGTGGTCCTCGCGCACGGCATGGGGGAGAACCGGGCCGCCTTCCGGCACCTGACGCCCCGGCTGGTCGCGGCCGGCTACCGGGTCGCCTCAGTTGACGTCCGGGGGCACGGCGACTCCAGCCCGCACTGGCCCACGTACGCCCCCGAGCACGTCGGCGGCGACCTGCTCGCCGTGGTGCGGGCGCTCGGCGGCGAGCCCGCCACCCTGGTCGGCAGCTCGTCCAGCGCCGCCGCGGTCGTCTTCGCCGCCGCCGAGGCGCCGGAACTGGTCAGCGGCATCGTGCAGATCGGCGCGTTCGTCGGCACGCCGAAGCCGAACCCGCTGATGCGGGTCGCGCAGGCCGCCGTACTCCGTAGCCCTCGCCTGTTCGGGCTGTTCCACCGCACGCTGTTCCCGTGCGGGCGCCCGGCGGACGACGCCGCGTACCGCAGGGAGCTGGTCGCCAAGCTGCGCGGGCGGATGGCCGCGGTGCGCGGCGTGGTCGCACCGGCCGACCCGCACTGGACCGCGCGGGCGCCCGAGGTGCGCCGCCCGGTGCTGGTGCTGATGGGCACGAAGGACCCGGACTTCCCCGACCCGGGCGCCGAGGCGCGGGCCGCGCGCCGGCTGTTCGCCGTCGCCGAGGCGCGGATGATCGCCGACTCCGGGCACTACCCGCACGCCGACCAGCCCGACGCCACCGCCGCCGACCTGCTCGAGTTCCTGGCGGTGACCGCACGTGCCTAGGGCCGGCCTGACCCCGGCCAGTGTCGTGCGGGAGGCCGCCACGCTCGCCGACGAGGTCGGCTACGAGAAGCTGACGCTGGCCGCGCTCGCCGCCCGCCTCGGCGTCGCGCTGCCGAGCCTCTACAAGCACGTGCGGGGTGTGGACGCGCTGCACCAGAAGCTCGCCGTGCTCGCCACCGCCGAGATCGCCGACGTGCTCACGGCCGCCGCCGCGGGCCGGGCCGGTGGCGACGCGTTGCGCGCCGTCGCCGCCGCCTACCGGGCGTACGCGCGGCAGCACCCCGGCCGCTACCCGGCCGCCCAGCGGGCGCCCGACCCGGCCGACCCCGAACACCTGGCCGCCGGAGAACGCGCGGTCGGCGCGGTCCGGGCCATCCTGCTCGGGTACGGCCTCGACGGCGACGCCGCGACCGACGCCATCCGGATGTTCCGGGCCGCCGTGCACGGTTTCGTCGCGCTGGAGGCGGCGGGCGGATTCGGGCTGCCCCGCGACACCGACCGCTCCTTCGACCAGATGATCGCGGGTCTGGACCGCGCCTACCGTTCCTGGGAGGACCGATGACCGCGCTGCTGCTGGGCGTGATCTTCCTGCTGGAGCTGGCCGTGCTGGGCTCGGCCGGGTACTGGGGCTTCACGCTAGACGCCGGCTGGCCGCTGCGCCTGCTCGCCGGACTCGGTGCGCCGCTGGTGATCGCCGTGGGGTGGGGACTGTTCTGCTCACCGCGTGCCACCGTGACGCTGCCCGACCCGGCCAAGCTCGCCGTCCAGGCCGCCTGCTTCCTGACCGGCGGCGTGCTGCTGACCCTGGCCGGGCACGCGGCACCCGGCGTTGCACTGGTGGCCCTCTGGGCAGCCGACAAGACGGCGTTGACGCTGACCGGCACCCCGATCTGAGAGATCTTGGTACGAACCGGCCCCTATCAGGGCGCTTTCGTACCAAGATCTCGAGGCGAGGCGGAACACGGCGGGACTCTTTCCCGGAACGCCCGATTGGTCGTACCCTTCGCCGGTGACCGACGGCGACGAGCAGCCTCCCGGCCGGACGACGGACGGCGACGAGCCTCGTCCCACCGTCGACGCCGCCGACAAGGCGAGCGCCGCCGACACGAGCACCGTCCACGTCAGCGCCAGCGCCGACCACGCGGCCGACGCGAGCACCGCTGACGTCAGCGCCGCCGAAACCACCGCCGACGCCGCCCGCGCGGCCGACGCGAGCGCCGCCAACCTCAGCGCCGCCGAAACCACCGCCGACGCCGACCGCGCCGACGCCGACCGCGCCGCCGACGCCGACCGCGCCGACGACGCCGACCGCGCCGACGCCGCCAGCGCGTGCCCATCTCCAC
>NZ_RCVK01000072.1:0-3594 GCF_003667485.1 Micromonospora sp. BL1 | reverse complement strand
GAGAAGTCCCGCAGGTGGGTCATGGAGGTCCCCTTCACGAGGAGAAGGCGGGGGTACGGAGTGGTGGTCCGGCAGTCGTGAGAGCGCTCTCTTGGGAAGGGACATTAAGGTTCGGGTTACGGATCCGTCAATGTCTTGTTACCGAAGAGAGCGCTCTCCCGCGCTTGGGGCGTACCCTCCGGCCCTGCCGCGAAGCGCGCTGACCAGCCGCGACGGGACGCGAAAGCGCCGCCCCGGGCCGAGGCGGCCGGGGGCGGCGCGAGGAGCCGTGTGCCTACGCTGAGTCAGGCGGCGGTGGCCGCGAGGCTCCGTGCGCCGGTCCGCGCCGCGCCAGTGCCCGGCTCACCCGCGGCACCGGCCTGAGCGGCGCCCGGCTGCCCGTCGCCCGGCTGCCCGGCGGCGACTGGCCGCGGCGCGGCGGACTGCCGCGGCGTCCGGGCGGCGCTCAGCCCCGCCTGCGCGTTGTTCCAGGCCGCGCACGGCCACGCCGCCCCGGCGCAGCTCGGGCTGGCGCAGACGCGCTCGGCGTCCGGCTGGTGCGCGTCGGCCACCGCGGCGGCCAGGTCCCACAGCAGCGGATCGGTCACCTCCGCGGGGCGGTCGGCGACGCGGTCTGTGCTGGCTTCGGACATGATTCGGTCCCCCTGTCGTGAACGGCCCCCACCTGTTTCCGGAAACCGCCCCGCCCAAACCTGCGCCCGCCGGAACGCGGACATAGGCTGACCGGCGTGGCGAGGTACTACGACCTGCATCCGGACAACCCCCAGCCCCGCGTGATCCGGCAGGTGGTGGACCTGCTGCGCGCCGACGGGGTGATCGCCTACCCGACCGACTCCTGTTACGCGCTCGGCTGCCGGATCGGCAACCGCGACGGCGTGGAGCGGATCCGGGAGATCCGGCGGCTCGACGACCGGCACCCGTTCACGCTGATGTGCGCCGACTTCGCCCAGCTCGGCCAGTTCGTCAAGCTCAGCAACGCGGTCTTCCGGCAGGTGAAGTCCGTCATCCCGGGCAGCTACACGTTCCTGCTGCCGGCCACCGCCGAGGTGCCCCGCCGGTTGCAGGACCCGCGGCGGCGGGTGGTCGGGGCACGCGTACCCCGGCACACCGTTACCCAGGCGCTGCTCGCCGAACTCGGCGAGCCGCTGCTGACCAGCACGCTGCTGCTGCCCGGCGAGGACGAGCCGATGACCCAGGGCTGGGAGATCAAGGAACGGCTCGACCACCTGGTCGACGCCGTGGTCGACGCCGGGGACTGCGGGCTGGAGCCGACCACCGTGGTCGACCTGTCCGGCCCCGAGCCGGAGATCCTGCGCCGCGGGGCCGGAGACCCGTCCCGCTTCGAGTAACGATCACCCGTTCCGCCGCGCCGGGCCGCCGTCGTAGGGCACCGTGATTCCCGGCGGACGGTGACGGGGGTACGGCGTGGAAGCACTCGTGCTGATCACCGTGCTGGGCGCCACGGTGCTCGTCGGCACCACGATCGGCGGTCGCTACAGCGTCGCGCCGCCGGTCCTGCTGATCGCCATGGGTGCGCTGATCGGCCTGCTGCCGCCGTTCGACAATCTGATCCTCGAACCCGAGGTCGTGCTGGTGCTGTTCCTCCCGGCGATCCTCTACCGGGAGAGCCTGGTCATCAGCCTGCGCGAGATCCGGGCCAACCTGGTGGTGATCATCGGCCTCGCCGTCGTGCTGGTGATCGTCACGATGGCCGCCGTCGCGTTCACCGCGCAGGCCCTCGGCGTGCAGCCGGCCGCCGCGTGGGTGCTCGGCGCGGTCCTCGCCCCGACCGACGCGGCCGCCGTGGCCGGCCTGGCCAAGCGGATGCCGCGCGGCATCCTCACCACGCTGCGCGCGGAGAGCCTGGTCAACGACGGTACGGCGCTCGTGCTGTTCGCCGTGGCGGCCGGGGTGGTCGCGGGCGGGACGGTGCCCGGGCCGCTGCTGCTCACCGGCGAGTTCGTCGGCAAGTCGGCCGGCGGGGTGGCCGCCGGCCTGCTCGTCGGCGCGGTCGTGGTGCTGATCCGCAAGCACGTGGACGACCCGATGCGCGAGGGCGGGCTGAGCATCCTCACCCCGTTCGTCGCGTTCCTGCTCGCCGACGCGGTGCACGCCAGCGGCGTGCTCGCGGTGGTCGTGTCCGGGCTGCTGCTGTCCTACGCCGCGCCCCGGGTGATCCGGGCCCGTTCCCGGGTCACCGCGTTCGCGTTCTGGGACCTCTCCACGTTCATGGTCAACGGTGGTCTCTTCGTGCTGCTCGGCACGCAGGTGCCGCGTTCGCTGCGCAGCATCACCAGCCACTCGCCGGCCGCGTCGCTCGGCATCGCGGCGCTCGTGGCGCTGGTCGTGGTGGTGATCCGGCTGGTCTGGGTGCACCTGTCGGTGTCGGTGCTGCAACGCGTGGACCGGCGCGAGTCGAGCCGGGCGCGGCACTTCGACGGGCGGATGCGTACCGCGGTGGGCTGGGCCGGCTTTCGCGGCGCCGTCTCGCTTGCCGCCGCGCTCGCCGTGCCGGTCACCATGCACGACGGGAGCTCGGTGCGCGAACGGGATCTGATCATCTTCGTCACCGTGGTGGTGATCGTGCTGATCATGCTGGTGCAGGGCACCACACTGCCCGCGGTCGTGAGCTGGGCGGGCCTGACGGGCGACCGGGAACGCGACGACGAGGTGCGCTGGGCCCGGATCCGGGCCACCGAGGCCGCCCTGGAGGCGCTGCCCCGGGCCGCCAGCGACGTGGGCGCCACGCAGGACACGGTGGACCGGCTGCGCGCCGACTACGAGGAGCACCTGGCCGACGCCCGCGACCCGGGCGGTGAGGACGCGGAGGCGGAGCGGCAGATGGCCCGGCGGCTGCGGCTGCGGGTGCTCGACCACAAGCGGCAGGAGATCACCCGGCTGCGCAACACCCGGCAGATCGACGACGCGGTGCTGCGGCAGCTCCAAGCGGCCATCGACATCGAGGAGATCCGGCTGCTCGGGCCGGAGATGGAGGAGTGAGCCGGGCCGGCCGCCACCGGACGGGTGGCGGCCGGCGTGGCTCAGCGCGGGTCGACAGCGACGACGGTGTACGGGGTGGTCGGCGTCGGCGGGGTGGTGAACCGGCCGTTCGGCAGGTAGAGCCGGCCGAGCGCGGCGGCCACGGTGGTCGGCACGTCGAAGCCCGGGTCGGTGATGACGCCGCGCGCGACGCCGGCGGTGCCGGAGCGGTTCAGGTCGACCACGGCGACCTGGTTGAGGAAATTCTGCACCACGTACAGCGTGCGGCCGAGCAGCAGCAGGCCGTCGCCGTTGAGGAACGTGGCGCCCGGCACGTCGACGGCTGTGGTGACGCCGGTGGCCGGGTCCACCCGGAACAGCGTGCCGGTGTTCGACTGCACGACGATCAGCGCCCGCCCGTCCGGGGTGGGCGCGATGCCGTTGAGGTTGACGCCGGTGCCGTCCTGTTGGAAGTCGCCGGTCAGCGGCAGCGTGGTGAACCCGTCGGCGGGCGGCAGCGTGCCGCCGCGTCCCAGCGGCAGGCGGTAGAGCACCGGCCGGTTCGAGTCGGTGAACCAGGCGGCGTCGCGGGTGAGCGTCACGTCGTTGACGCTG
>NZ_RCVK01000073.1:0-3574 GCF_003667485.1 Micromonospora sp. BL1 | reverse complement strand
AGATGTGTATAAGGGACAGGGGTGGCGGAGGACGTTTTCTTCTCGGCCTGGGCCTACGCCTACCACGCTCACCCGGGTTCCGGTCAGCTCCTCGATGCGGGCGATGTAGCGGCGGGCGTTCTCCGGGAGCTCGTCCTCGGTCCGCGCCTTGGTGATGTCCTCCCACCAGCCGTCGAGCTCTTCGTAGATCGGCGTGGCGTGGTGGAAGTCGGTCTGCGTCATCGGCATGTCGTCGAAGCGCTCGCCGTTGATCTCGTACCCGACGCAGATCGGCACCTTGGCCAGGCCGGTCAGCACGTCCAGCTTGGTGACCACCAGGTCGGTGACGCCGTTGAGGCGGCACGCGTACCGGGCCACCACGGCGTCGAACCAGCCGCAGCGACGCTCCCGGCCGGTGGTGGTGCCGTACTCGTGGCCGACCTTGCGCAGGTGCTGCCCGTTGTCGTCGAACAGCTCGGTGGGGAACGGGCCGGAGCCCACCCGCGTCGTGTACGCCTTGCTCACCGCGATGACCTTGGTGATCGCGGTCGGCGGGATGCCCGCGCCCACGCACGCGCCGCCGGCCGTCGGGTTCGACGACGTCACGAACGGGTAGGTGCCGTGGTCCATGTCGAGCATGGTGGCCTGGGCGCCCTCCAGCAGCACGGTCTCGCCACGGTCGAGCGCGTCCCAGAGCATCACCCGGGTCTCGGCGATGTACGGGCGCAGCCGCTCGGCGTACTGGAGGTACTCCTCGACGGTCTCCTCGACGTCGATCGCCTTACGGTTGTAGATCTTGAACAGCAGCTGGTTCTTCTCGCGGAGCGCCAGTTCCAGCTTCTTACGCAGGATGCCCGGGTCGAGCAGGTCCTGGAGCCGGATGCCCATCCGGGCGACCTTGTCGCCGTACGCGGGGCCGATGCCCCGGCCGGTGGTGCCGATCCGGGAGCTGCCCAGGTAGCGCTCGACCACCCGGTCCAGTGCCCGGTGATGCGGCATGATCAGGTGCGCGTCGCCGGAGATGCGCAGGCGGGACACGTCCACGCCACGCTCGGCGAGCCCGTCGATCTCCTGCAGCAGCACCTTCGGGTCGACCACCACGCCGTTGCCGATCACGATCATCGCGCTCGGTGACAGCGCCCCGGACGGCATGAGGTGCAGCGCGTACTTCTGGCCGTCCGGCGTGATCACCGTGTGGCCTGCGTTGTTGCCGCCGGAGTAGCGCACGACGTAGTCGACCCGCTCACCCAGCAGGTCGGTAACCTTGCCCTTGCCCTCGTCGCCCCACTGGGCGCCGAGCAGCACGATCGCTGGCATCTTCTCGCCTCCAGAAGGCTCGGGTGCCAGGTGGCGACCGGTCAGCGAGCCCGGGGTGTCAGGCTAACAAGTAGTGACGGCGGGACCAGCAGGGGTTGGTCGGAAAGCGGGAGGCTCCTTCGTGTACGACGTGGTGCTGCTCACCCTCGGCTCGGAGCGGGACGCTCCCGGTGGTGGCTGCGGCAGCGGCGGCGCCTGCTGCGGCGGCGCGGAAGACACCTCCGCGGAGACCGGCGAGGAGCGCTGCGAGACGCCGCGCGTACCGGTGCTGGCCTGCGCGGACGAGCTGACCGTCCGGGGTGCCCGGGTGACCACCGTGACCGCCCGGTCGGACTCCGAGATCGACGAGGTGCTGGCCCGCCTCGACGGTCCGCCGCGCGCCGACGGCCTTACCTGGCCGGACTCCGACGGCAAGACCCGGCTGATCGTCGCCACTGCCAGTGACGGTCAGTTGCGCGCCGTCCTGCGCCGGCTGGTCCGCCGGTACGCTCCGCCGCCGAGTCGCCGCCCCGCGGACCTGGCCGACAACCGTACGGTGCCCGATCTGCCCCCGGTCGGCGTACTCCCGCTCGATCCGGCCCGGTCCGGGACGGCGCGGGACCTGGCCGCGCAGCTCGGGCTGCCCCGGGATCCGGCGGGCGTGGCCGCCGCGGTGCTGGACGGCACCGCCCGGCGGCTGGACCTGCTGCGCAACGACGGCGGCTCGGTGACGCTCGACGGGGCGCTGCTCGGCGCCGCCGACGACGCCGGCCGACCGCTGCACTGGCGGGCCCGGGTCGAGGTCGACGGCACGGTGCTCAGCGACGGTTCCGAGCCGATCACCGCGTGCGCGATCGGCAACGCGGGCGGGTACGCGCGCCTGGGCGAGGTCGACCTGCTGGGCGGTCCGGACCCGGCCGACGGGCGGGTGACGGTGGGCGTCGCCGTACCGGTGGTGACCCGGTCGGCGTTGGGCCGGAAGAAGGTCCGGCTGGAGGTGCGCCGGGCGCGGGGCCGCGCGGTGGCGGTGGTGCCCCGCGACGAGAAGGTGCCCTTCCTCGACGACGGCGTCGAGGGCGAGCTGAACCGCAAGCGCTCCTGGTGGACCGAGCCGGGCGCCTGGGCGGTCTGGACGGGCTGACCTCGGTCGATTCCCACCCGGCTCGCGGCGCTGGCCGGACCGCCTATCCTCGGCGGAAGGAATGGGGAGGAACCGTGGTGCACGAGAACGACGACCGGGCCCACGTACCGGGCCGACCGCAGGTGCCGCAGCGGGACGTCGAGCCGCTCTGGCCGCCGGAGGAGACCGACGCGGCGGCGGCCACGATCCCGCCGTGGGCGTCGGTGCCCTGGCCGCTCCCGCCGGCCGACGCTCCCACACCCGCGGCGACGGACGTCCCGGCGCCCCAGGCACCGGCTGTCGACCTGGACCTGCCGTTCACGCTCGACCACGCGACGTCCGGCCCGGCACCGGCCCCGCCGGGGGTCGTGGCGTCCGGCTCCCCGGTGGTGCCCGGTGCGCCGATGGCGCCTGATGTACCGGCGACGGCCGGCTCGCCGGCCACGGCACCGGTGAGCCCGCCCCCGTCCGCGTCGCAAGCGGCTCCCGCGCCGACGACAACGCCCGCCACCGGCTCGGGTTCTGCCGGCGAGGGCGCCGGGAACGGACGGACCACCTCGCCGTGGGCTCAGCCGCCGCAGCGGGCCGGGTCGGACTCCGCCACCACGCCGGATCACGCCGACGGCACGGCTCCGCCGTCCGACGCAGCGGAGGCCGACGGCACCGTCGCCGGCCACGCCACCGTGGCACCGCCTTTGCCGTCCGACGCCCTCCCGGCCGACGGCACCGCATCCGGCCGCGCCACCGTGGCACCACCTCCACCGTCCGGCGCCCTCCCCGAGGACAGCACCGCATCCGGCCGCGCCGCCGTCCCGTCCGACGCCCTCCCCACCGGCGGCATCGCCGCGGGCCGGGCCACTGTCGCCGGAATGCCGACCCAGCCGTCGTCGGAATCCGGCACGGGACCGGCAGGGGCGGGCGAGCCCGCGCCGGAGCCGCCGCCCCGCCTCGGGCCGTTCCCGCCGTCGCCCGGCGTGCCGGCGCAGCCGTCCGCGTACGGCAACGGCTACCCGCCCCCCGGCTACCAGGCGCAACCCGGCCAGCCCGGGCACCAGGCGCAACCCGGTCAGCCCGGCTGGTACCCGCCGCCCGGCTGGACGCCCCAGACCGGCGTGCCACAGCCGGGCGGCCCGATGCCCCCGCAGGCGCCGGTGTCCGGCCCGGTGGCGCCCCCACCAC
>NZ_RCVK01000075.1:0-3955 GCF_003667485.1 Micromonospora sp. BL1 | reverse complement strand
CGCTGCGACCGGCCGACCTGGCCGCCGCGCTGCGGGCCACCCAGGGGGTACGCGGGTTCGTGGCGGACGCCCCGGGCGGAGGCACCGTGCTGCTCGCCGCGCCGGCCGGTACGCCGCTGGCGCCGCGGTTCGGGCCGGGCTCGGCCGCGGCGCACGCGGCGAGCGGGGCGCTGCCGCTCGCCGGCGACTGGCCCAGCCTGCGCCGGGACGTGGACACCCCGGCGGACCTGGCCGACGCCGCCGGGCTGGGCGTGGGGCCGCGCACGGCCGCGCTGCTGGCCCGGGTCGCCGCGGCGGTGGAGTACGGTGCTGGCATGCAGGGGACGGTGGCGACCTACGACGCGTCGACCCGCAGCGGTGTGCTGCTGCTCGACGACGGCACCGAGCTGGCGTTCCCGGCCCGCGCGTTCGACGCCTCCGGGCTGCGACTGCTCCGGTTGGGGCAGCGTGTCCGGATCGAGCGGGACGCCGACGGCGAGGTGGTCCGGGTGACCTTGCCGACGATGGCGTGAACAACCTGGCCCGAGTTCATTTTCCGTTCACCCTTATCGGGGAATCATGAGGTGGTGAGCACCCCTCGCGAGCAACCCGACGGCCCGCCGCCGATCCTCGACCCCGGCACGCCCCGCAACGGCCGCCCCACCCGCGGCCCGGACGGGCGGTTCCGCCAGCCCCGGCCCCCGGAGGAGCGCCTCGGCGCCGATCCGGACGCGGCCGGCGCGGCCGGGCTGGACGAACCGCTCGACCCGGTGGAGGGCCCCGGCCCGGCCGACGAGACCGCAGCGGACGCCGCGTCGCCGGCCGTGCCGCCGCTGCCGGAGGACCGCTTCCTCAACCGGGAGCTGTCCTGGCTCGACTTCAACGCCCGGGTGCTGGCGCTCGCCGAGGACCCGCGCACCCCGCTGCTGGAACGGGCCAAGTTCCTGGCCATCTTCGCCAGCAACCTGGACGAGTTCTACATGGTCCGGGTCGCCGGGCTGAAGCGGCGGCTCTCCGCCGGCCTGCCGGTACGCGGCGGTGACCGGCTGCCGCTGCGCACCCAGCTCGACCTCGTCACCGCCAAGGCGGCTGGCCTGGTCGCCCGGCACGCCGCCTGCCTGGTCGACGACGTGCTGCCGAAGCTCGCCGCCGAGGACATCCGCATACTGCGCTGGAGCGACCTGGACGACGCCGAGCGGGAGCGGCTGCGCACCTGGTTCCGGGAGCACATCTTCCCGGTGCTCACCCCGCTGGCGGTCGACCCGGCGCACCCGTTCCCGTACATCTCCGGCCGGTCGTTGAACCTGGCCGTGTCGGTACGCGACCCGGACGGCGGCTCGGAGCTGTTCGCGCGGGTCAA
Source organism: Micromonospora sp. BL1 (assembly GCF_003667485.1). Classification (NCBI taxonomy): domain Bacteria; kingdom Bacillati; phylum Actinomycetota; class Actinomycetes; order Micromonosporales; family Micromonosporaceae; genus Micromonospora; species Micromonospora sp. BL1. The sequence continues at coordinate 2,616 of NZ_RCVK01000075.1, read as the reverse complement.
GGTGCCGAACAACGTGCCCCGGTTCGTCCGGGTCCACCGCGACCAGCCGGGCGTGCGGTTCCTGCCGGTCGAGGACCTCATCTCGGTGCACCTCGGCCAGCTGTTCTCCGGCATGCAGGTGGTCGAGTGCCACCTGTTCCGGGTGACCCGCAACGCCGAGGTGGAGGTGGACGAGGACCGCGACGAGGACCTGCTCCAGGCGCTGGAACGGGAGCTGGCCCGGCGCCGGTTCGGCCCGCCGGTACGCCTGGAGGTCGCCGCCTCCATCTCCGACCACATGCTGGAGCTGCTGGTCCGCGAGCTGGACATGGACGGCCACGACGTGCTGCGGGTACGCGGGCTGCTCGACCTGTCCGCGCTCTGGCAGGTCTACGGCGAGGCCGACCGGCCCGACCTCAAGGACCCGTCGTTCGTGCCGGCCACCCATCCGCGCCTGGCCGAGGGTGAGGTGCCGCGCAGCGTCTTCGCCACGCTGCGCGACGGGGACGTGCTGGTGCACCACCCGTACCACTCGTTCGCGACGAGCGTGCAGCGCTTCGTCGAGCAGGCGGCGGCCGACCCGAACGTGCTCGCCATCAAGCAGACGCTCTACCGCACCAGCGGCGATTCCCCGATCGTCGACGCGCTCGTCGACGCGGCCGCGGCCGGCAAGCAGGTGGTGGTGCTGGTCGAGCTGAAGGCGCGTTTCGACGAGGTGGCGAACATCGGCTGGGCGCGCACGCTGGAACGGGCCGGCTGTCACGTGGTGTACGGCCTGGTGGGGCTCAAGACGCACTGCAAGACCGCGCTGGTGGTACGCCAGGAGGGCAACCAGATCCGCCGCTACTGCCACATCGGTACCGGCAACTACCATCCGAAGACCGCCCGGCTCTACGAGGACTTCGGCATGCTCACCGCCGACCCGGAGATCGGCGCCGACCTGACCGACCTGTTCAACGTGCTCACCGGCTACAGCCGGCAGACCGCGTACCGGCGGCTGCTGGTGGCGCCGCAGGGCATCCGCAGCGGCCTGATCGAGCGCATCGACCGGGAGATCGAACACGTCCGGCTGGGCATGCCGGGGCTCGTGCAGTTCAAGGTGAACTCCCTGGTGGACGAGGAGATCACCGACGCGCTCTACCGGGCGTCGCGGGCCGGCGTGCACGTGGACCTGCTGATCCGCGGCATGTGCACGCTGCGGCCGGGCGTGCCGGGCCTGTCGGAGAACATCCGGGTCCGCTCGATCCTCGGCCGGTTCCTGGAACACTCCCGGATCTTCCGGTTCGGCAACAACGGCGACGCCGAGTTCTGGATGGGCTCGGCCGACCTGATGCACCGCAACCTGGACCGCCGGGTGGAGGCGCTGGTGCAGGTGAGCGACCCGGTGGCCCGGGCCGAACTGGACCACGTCCTCGCCGCCGCGTTCGATCCCGACGTGGACGCGTTCGAGCTGGCCGCCGACGGCACCTGGCACCGGCGTACCGCCGACGGCGACGTGCCGCTGACCCACCTCCAGGATCTGTTGCTGCGCCGGGTCGGCGGGCGGGCCGACTGACCGGGCCGTGGCGCGTGCCGGGCGGGCATACGGTGAGCGGGTGAGCGACGACGAACCGGTACGGATCCGGGCCGCGGGCGGCGTGGTGTGGCGCCCGGGTCCGGCCGGCGTCGAGGTCTGCCTGGTGCACCGTCCCCGGTACGGCGACTGGTCGCTGCCGAAGGGCAAGCTGGACCGCGGTGAGCACCCGCTCGTGGCAGCCGTCCGCGAGGTGGCCGAGGAGAGCGACGTACGCGCCGTGCCGCAGGTACGCCTGCCCACCGTCCGCTACCGCAGCGAGGGTCTCGCCAAGGCGGTCGACTACTGGTCCATGCGGGCGGCCGGCACCGGCGGTTTCCAGCCCGGCACCGAGGTCGACGACGTGGCCTGGTTCCCGGTCGACGACGCGGTACGCCGGGTCAGCTACCCGCACGACGCCGAGGTGATCGCCGCGTTCGCGGCGCTGCCGCCGGTCACCGCGACGGTGCTGCTGGTCCGGCACGCGCACGCCGGCAAGCGCGGCACCTGGACCGGCCCCGACCACGGCCGCCCGCTGGACGAGCAGGGGTGGGCGCAGGCACGTCTGCTGGTCCCGCTGGTGGCGCTGGTCCGCCCGGCCCGCCTGTTCTCCGCCTCGGCCCGGCGCTGCGTGCAGACGCTGGACCCGGCGGCGGCCCGGCTGGACCTGCCGATCGAGGTCTGCGGCGACTTCGACGAGCCGGCGCCGGGCCAGCAGGCCGAGGAGTGCGCGCTCGCCGCCGCGGCCCGGCTGACCGCGCTGGCGCAGGCCGTCGGGACGGTAGCGGTGTGCAGCCAGGGCAAGGTGATCCCGGGCGCGCTGGAACGGCTCACCGGCCGCGTGGACGAGGACTTCACGACCGCCAAGGGCGGCGGCTGGCTGCTGCCGTTCACCGGTGACCGGTTGGTCCTTCCCGACCGGTTGTGAGGCCGGCCGCGGTTCTTGCGGCGGGTGCTCAGGGCAGCGTGACGGTGAGCGTCACCGGGAGGTGGTCGCTGGCCTCGGTGCGCGGCGCGCGTACCTCGCCGGCGGTCAGGCCCGGCGACACGAAGACGTGGTCGATCTGGGTGCGCGGCTCGTCGGC
>NZ_RCVK01000076.1:0-4067 GCF_003667485.1 Micromonospora sp. BL1 | reverse complement strand
TAGGAGGCGGGCGCCGAGCAGCATCAGGAAGGCGGCCAGGAGCATCGCCGCGGCGGCCGTCAGCCACATCGCCGGGTAGCCCGCCGCGCCGGCCAGCGCGCCCAGGCCGAGCGGTCCCAGGCAGCCGCCCGCGTACACGCCGGTCTGGGTGATCGAGGTGGCGGCGGCCGGTGCCTGCGGGTGGAGCCGGACCACGGCGAAGTTCATCAGCCCCGGCCAGGCCCAGCCGAGACCGAAGCCGAGCACCACGCCCGCGACCAGCGGCGCCGAACCGGCCACCGCGAGCAGGACCAGGCCGATCGAGCCGGTCAGCAGCATCCCGGCGATCAGTCCGACGTGCCCGCTGGTGCGCCGGTCGGCCAGCCAGCCGAGGCCCACCCGGGCGAGCACGCACACCACGCTGCCCAGGGTCAGCGTCAGACCGGCCAGGCCGGGGGAGAGGCCGCGCGCCGCCGACGAGTCGACCAGGAACGTGCCGAGGGCGTTCGCCGCGGCCGCCGCGAGCGTCGCGGCCAGCCCGATCACCACGAGCGGGCCGGTGCCACCGTTGCGACGGCCGGAGGCGGTCCGGGCCCGCCGGTCCCGCCCGGCCCGGGGTACGGCCGGCAGCACGGCCAGCGCGGCCACCGCTGCCGCCACGAAGGCCCAGCGCCAGCCGGCGGTGAGCGCGACAGTGGGGACCGCCAGACCGGCCAGCAGCGTGGCGGCCGGTACGGCGGCCTGCTTCACACCGAACGAGAGACCCTGCCGATGGGCGGGTACGTGCTCGGCGAGCGCCGCGTTGCTGGCGAGCTGCCCGAGGGCGTTGGCGGCGGCGCTGAGGGCCAGCAGCGCCACCAGGACCGGGTACGACCGGGCCAGCCCGGCCACTGCCAGCAGCGAGGCGGCGGAGAGCAGGATGGCGGCCCGGGCGACCGGGGCCGGGCCGAAGCGCTCGACCAGGGCGCCGGAGGGCACCGAGGCGAGCGCGCTCACGCCGAAGTAGATCGAGACGGCCAGGCCCAGCCCGGCCGGGCTGAAGCGGAGTTCGTCCGCGAGCTGTACGGCGAGACCGCCGACCAGGAAGACGGGCAGAACGCACACGATCGTGGTGAGGGTGGCGCCCGCGCCCACGGAGACGGCGTGTCGGGCCTTCGGCGGGTCGGTTCGCGAAACAGTTTCGGTCATCGCGAGCACACCTTACGCCGGAACGTTTTGGCTGCTCATCGTGTCCGTCGGCACACGGTCTGTGTCCGGTCTTCTGGCATCCTCCATCCGAACAGGCATTTCGCACTCGGCCGGTTTTTCATATGGTGTAAGTCCCCGGCGGCGGAGGTGGTTGTGCGCGACCCCTTGGCGGAACCCTCGGACCTGATCCGTAGCGTGTCCCGCGCGCTTCGAGTGCTCGAGTCGGTCGGCCGTGCGCCGAGAGGGCTCACCGTGAAGCAGATCGCCCGGCGCTGCGAGCTGACCGTCGCCACCACCTACCACCTGGTGCGCACGCTCGCGTACGAGGGCTACGTGATCCGGCGCGAGGACGGGACGTACATCGTGGGGTTGGAGGTGGCCGACCGCTACCGCGAGCTGGTCACCGCGTTCCGGGGGCCGCCGGCGGTGGGCGAGGCGCTGCGCCGCGCGGCGACCGACACCGGCTGGAGCCACTACCTCGGCCGTTTCGTCGGCGGACAGGTGGCGGTGACCGCGTCCGCCGAAGGGCCGCGCTCGCCCTACATGGAAGACCTGGTGCCGGGCTTCGACGAGGGCGCGCACGCCACCGCGCTGGGCAAGAGCCTGCTCGCCACGCTCACCACCGAACAGCGCTTCCGCTACCTGCGCGAGTACGGCATGCGCCCGTTCACCACCGCCACCCTCACCACCGTCGAGGCGTTCGAGGCGGACCTGGCCGCCGGTGACCGTCGCGGCATGCAGCTCGAACTCGGGCAGTTCCGGCAGGGCGTGGCGTGTGCCGCGGTGCTCGTCAGCCCGGACAAGGACATCGAGCGCCGGGTCGTGCTGGCGTGCGCGCTGCCGGCCGGCGAGATGATGACCTCGGCCCGGGTGGTCCGCGCCAAGCTGCTCACCGCCGCGCGGGCCATCGCCGACGGGATCGCCTCGGAGAACTGACGAGCCGCGTGCCGTCGCGGACGGGATCGCCTCCGAGAACTGACGAAGGGCCGCCGACCTGGTGGGTCGGCGGCCCCTCGCGGGGCGGTCCAGCGCCGGACCGCCCCCGGGGTGGGTCAGCTACCGACCGGGCCGCCGTCGAGGCGCCAGGTGACCACCACGCCGGGCTTGGCGAAGTCGCCGTCCGGCCAGGTGGAGGCCGGGTTCTCCACCGACGCGCCGGAGACCTCGCCCGGGTGCTGCACCGCCACGAAGACCGAACGGTTGTCACCGGTGATGAACGGGCCGCAGGTCTCCGCGCCGAGCGGCACGGTGAGGAACTGCTTCAGGTGGCCCCGCTCCGGACCCTCGACCGCGGTGGCGAACAGGCCGTCGTTGCTGCCCAGCGCGTTGCCGTCGGTCGAGATCCACAGGTTGCCGGTGGCGTCGAAGGCGACGTTGTCCGGGCAGGAGATCGGGGAGACCTTCGTCTTGTCGTACCCGGCGAAGTAGGTCGACGCGTCGGCCGGGTCACCGCAGACGATCGGCAGCGACCAGGCGAAGGTCTCGGCGGTGTTGTCGCCACGGTCCTCGACCAGCTCCAGGATCTGCCCGTGCTTGTTGCTGTTGCGCGGGTTCGCCTCGTCGGCGGGCGCCTTGCCGGCCTTGCCGCGGTCGCTGTTGTTCGTCAGCGCCACGTAGACCTTGCCGGTGAGCAGGCTCGGCTCGACGTCCTCGGGCCGGTCCATCTTCGTCGCGCCGACCTTGTCCCCGGCCAGCCGGGTGAAGGTGAGCACGTCCGCGGCGGTCATGCCGTCGACGTACGAGCGGTTGCCGCTGACCAGCTTGATCCAGCGGCCGCGGCCACCGAAGCCGCCGTCGGCCGGGAGCCTGCCGGAACCGTCGATCTCGGCGGCCGGGCTGTCGCCCTCGATCTTCGCGACGTAGAGCGTGCCCGACTCCAGCAGCGTCAGGTTGTGCCGCCGCGCCACCGAGGACTTCCCCGGCATGAACTTCTTGTCCGAGACGAACTTGTAGAGGTAGTCGAATCGCTCGTCGTCGCCCATGTACGCGACCACCCGGCCGTTGCGCGCCACGATGACGTTCGCGCCCTCGTGCTTGAACCGGCCCAGCGCGGTGTGCTTGCGCGGCTTGGCCTGCGGGTCGAACGGGTCGATCTCGACGACCCAGCCGAACCGGTTCGCCTCGTTGGGGTGCCGGGCCAGGTCGAAGCGCTCGTCCGCCCGCTCCCACTTGCGGCTGCCGCTCGGGTGGCGCACGTCGGTCGGGATGCCGTACCGGGCCAGCTTCGGCTTCTGCTCCTCCGGCGCGCCGTCGCCGCCGACGAAGTACTGGTTGAAGTTCTCCTCGCCGGAGAGCACAGTGCCCCACGGGGTGACGCCACCGGCACAGTTGTTGAGCGTGCCGATCACGGTCCGGCCCTTCGGGTCGGCGGCGGTACGCAGCCACGCCGAGCCGGCGGCCGGGCCGGTCAGCTCGAACTTCGTGGCCAGCGCGGTGACCCGGCGGTTGTACTCGCGCCGGCCACGCCGTACCGGCCGCCACTGCCCGGTGTTCTCCACCCGCTCCAGCTCCACCACTGACATGCCGTGCGCGGCCATCGCCACCCGCACCTGCTCGACCGTGAGCGCGTCCTGGCCGGTGAAGCCGGGGAACATCAGGTCCTCGTTGGTGTACTCGTGGTTCACCACGAGCAGCGCGCGCCGACGGTCGATCGGCAGCACGCCGACGAAGTCGTTGTTGTAGCCGAACTGCTTCGACTGGGCGACTGCGGTCTGCCGGTCCAGGTCGAACGCGGGTGCGCCGGGCACGACCTCGTCACCCCAGCGGATCACGACGGAGTGGTCGTACCCGTTGGGGACCCCGAGGGTGTCGAGCTTGTTCGGCGGGATCGGCTTGAACGTCAGCGCGCCGCTGCCCGGGCGGCCCGCCCCGGCGGGCGGCACCTCGCCGCCGCCGGGAAC
>NZ_RCVK01000172.1:0-4096 GCF_003667485.1 Micromonospora sp. BL1 | reverse complement strand
GGGTCAGCTCGGGCGGGGGGCGAAGCCGTACGGGAGTTCCAGGCGGTGGGCGGTCAGCAGTGCCTCGTCCGCCAGCAGGTCGCGTGTGGGGGCGTCGGCGACGATGCGGCCGTCGTCCAGGATCACCGAGCGGGGGCACAGCTCGGCCGCGTACGGCAGGTCGTGCGTGACCATGAGCAGCGTCACCGGCAGGGAGCGCAGGATCTCCGCCAGCTCGCGGCGGGCGGCCGGGTCGAGGTTCGACGACGGCTCGTCCAGCACAAGGATCTCCGGGCGCATGGCCAGCACCGTCGCCACCGCCACCCGGCGCCGCTGCCCGAACGACAGGTGATGCGGCGCCCGGTCCCGGTGCTCGCCCATCCCGACGGCCGCGAGCGCCTCGTCGACGCGGGCGGCCAGCTCGGCCCCGCGCAGGCCCAGGTTGGCCGGGCCGAACGCCACGTCCTCGGCGACTGTGGGCAGGAACAGCTGGTCGTCCGGATCCTGGAAGACGATGCCGACGCGGCGGCGTACCTCGGCCAGCGTCTCCCGGTCGCGGCCGACCGTCAGGCCGCCGACGCTCACCGTGCCCTCGGTCGGGATGAGGATGCCGTTGAGGTGCAGCACGAGCGTGGTCTTGCCGGCGCCGTTGGGCCCGAGCAGCGCCACCCGCTCGCCGCGCGGCACGGTCAGGTCCACCCCGTGCAGGGCGACGTGACCGTCCGGGTACGCGTACCGGACGCCGCTGATGTCGAGGGAGGGCGGCTGCTGCACGTACCCGATCATTGCAGGACGAGTGCGACGGCGGCGATGGTGGCCGCGATCGCCGGCACCGTCGCGGCGGCCGCCCACTGGCCGGCGGTGGCCGCGCCGGCCCCCTGCCACACCGCCGGCATCCGGCCGGTGTAACCGCGGGAGAGCATCGCCAGGTAGACCCGCTCGCCGCGCTCGAACGCGCGCAGGAACAGCGCGCCGACCCCGGCCGCGAAGCCGCGCAACTGCCACAGGAACCGCGGGTCGTCGCCCCGGGACACCCGCGCCACCCGCATCCGCCGGGCCTCGCCGACGAGCACCTCCAGGTAGCGCAGCATGAACGTGGCGATCTGGGTGAGGATCTGCGGGCACCGCAGCCGGTCCAGGCCGACCAGCAGGTCACGCGTCGTCGTGGTCGCCGCGAGCAGGAGCGACGCGAGTACGCCGAGCGTGCCCTTGGCGAGGATGTTGAACGCGCCGTGCAGCCCGTCGACGGACAGGGCGAGCCCGGCCACCTCCACCCGCTCCCCGGCGCCGAGGAACGGCAGCGCGAACGCGAACAGCACGAACGGCAGCTCGATCAGCGCCCGGCTGAGCAGCCAGCGCGGGCCGACCCGGGCCAGCGCGGCCACCACGGCGACCAGGAGGGCGTACCCGCCGAAGGCCCAGTACGCCTCCCGGGGCGTGGCCACCACCGCGACTGTGAACAGCACCATCGCGGCGATCTTCACCTCCGGCGGGAGGCGGTGCACCGGCGAGCCGGACTCGCGGTAGAGCACGTGCGCGTGCCCGGCGCCCATGGTCAGCGTGTGCCGGTGGACGGGGTCGCGGCCTCGTCCGCCGAGTCGGCGCTCGTGGTGGGCGTGGCGGATGCGGTGGGCTTCGCCGGGCCGCGGCGGCGGGCCAGCCAGAACAGGCCCCCGCCGAGCGCGAAGGTGAGCAGCACACCGAGTACGCCGGACAGGCCGGTGGAGACGAAGTCGTTGCCGATCCCGCGTACGCCGTAGTCGGCCAGTGGGCTGTCCGCCAGCTCGTGGTCCTTGGCCTGCTGGGCCGGGCAGCTACCGCCGGTGATCTCGTCGTCGGCGTTCACGGTGCAGCCCTTGAGCAGCGACGAGTCGAGCCCGTCCGGGTGCGAGGAGGCGTAGTTGCTGACCACGCCGGCCAGCAGCAGGGCCACCAGCAGGCCGCCGAGCAGGAACGGCCAGTGACGCTTGCTCATCGGGCACCTCCGGCGACCGGGACGGCGGGAGCCAGCGTGGCCGGCTTGAGGGCGCGCAGCGCGTACACCAGGTCGGGCCGGACCTTCGCGACGGTGACCACAGTGGTCGCGGTGATCAGGCCCTCGCCGATGCCGATGAGCAGGTGGGCGAAGGCCATGGTGCCGGCCAGGCCGGCGAGGTTGCCGCCGAGGTCGGTGGTGCCGCCCAGCCAGTACTGGAGGACGAAGCCCTGGGATGCGACCACCACGCTGACCAGCGCGGAGACGAAGGCGGTGACGGCCAGCCCGGCCGGGGTACGCGGCAGCATGCGCAGCAGGAGCGCGATCAGCAGGTACGCGGCGGCGGTGCCGAGCAGCGCCATGTTGGTGATGTTGAGGCCGAGCATGGCGACCCCGCCGTCACCGAAGACCAGCGCCTGCACGATCAGCACCACGGCGACACAGAGCGCGCCGACCCAGGGGCCGACGAGCAGCGCGGCCAGCGCGCCGCCGAGCAGGTGGCCGCTGACCCCGGCGGTGAAGATCGGGAAGTTGAGCATCTGCACGGCGAAGATGAACGCCGCCACCAGCCCGGCCATCGGGGCCAGCCGGTCGTCGAGGTCGGCTCGGCCCCGCAGCACGCAGAAGGCGAGCGCGGCGAGGGCGAGAGCCGCGAAGATCGCGGCGACCGGACCGTTGATGATCCCGTTGGAGATGTGCATCGCCAGGGTGTCCACGCGCTCAGCGTATTTCCAGGAAGGCACTGTTGCCAATATCTGGCAACAACCTCATGATGGCCGTCACCTCGCCGGCGGGTCGCCGTCGGCCGACCGCACCGGCCCGGCGGTATCGTCACCGCCATGACCGACCGCCTCAAGCCCGGCGACCCCGCCCCCGAGTTCACCCTCCCCACCGACGACGGCGGCACGCTGTCCCTGGCCGGCCTGCGTGGTCGCAAGGTCATCCTGTACGCGTACCCGGCCGCCATGACGCCCGGCTGCACGAAGCAGGCGTGTGACTTCCGGGACTCGCTCGCCTCCCTCCAGGCCGCCGGCTACGAGGTGGTGGGCATCTCGCCGGACAAGCCGGCGAAGCTCGCCAAGTTCCGCGACCGGGACGCCATCACGTTCCCGCTGGTCTCCGACGAGGACAAGGCGGTGCTGACCGCGTACGGCGCGTTCGGCGAGAAGCAGATGTACGGCCGTACCGTCACCGGTGTGATCCGCTCGACGTTCGTGGTGGACGAGGACGGCAAGATCGAGCAGGCGTTCTACAACGTGCGGGCCACCGGTCACGTCGCCAAGCTGCGCCGGGACCTCGGCCTCGACTGAGGCCGCCGGACGGGCATGCCACGTCGCGTCGCGGCTCGTCGCGTCGCGTCGCGGCTCGTCGTGGCCCGTCGCGGCCCGTCGCGGCCCGTCGCGGCCCGTCGCGGCCGGTCGCGGCCGGTCGCGGCCCGGAGTGCACACGGTTCCGGCGCGACACTCTAAACTCGGCGGGTCGGGCGGGAGTGGCGGAACGGCAGACGCGCAGGCCTTAGGAGCCTGTGTCCGAGAGGACGTGGGGGTTCGAAACCCCCCTCCCGCACCATCAGCGCTGTCACGCGCATCACGAACGCGGGTTCGGGCCGGGTCGCCGCGCGCAGGATGGCGTCGTGGACCTGCGTTTCGTACTCGACCCCGACCTGACCCCCGAGCTGCGCGAACAGATCATCGCGCTCTGGGCGGACGTGACGAACGCCGGCGGCGCCGTCGGCTTCGTCGCCCCCGTAACCGCGGACGAGGTACGCCCGCTCGCCACCTCGACGCTCGACGAGGTGGCGGACGGGCCGGACCGGCTCCTCGCCGGCTACGAGGGTGAACGCCTGGTCGCCGTCCTGGTCATCGCCGACAACCGGTTCCACCTCAAGACGCACTGGCGGGTGCTCAAGCGCGTGATGGTGCACCCCGACACCCAAGGGCGCGGGTACGGCGCGGCGCTGATGCGCGAGGCCGAACGGATCGCCCGAGGGCTCGGTCTGGCGGCGCTGCACGTGACGGTCCGCGACGGTCTGGGACTGGACCGCTTCTACAAGCGCCTCGGGTATCGCGAGATCGGCCGCCTCCCCGCCGCGCCGTACCCGCGCCCTTGGGTGTCGGGGTGCACCATCACGCGCTTGAGCAC
>NZ_RCVK01000077.1:0-4181 GCF_003667485.1 Micromonospora sp. BL1 | reverse complement strand
CGGCCCGGCGACGGCCGCGCCGTGCCGCAACGCCGCGTTCAGCCCGCCGCCGGGGTCGCCGGCGACGCGGGCGCCCGCCGCGCCGGCCGCCGCGCTCACCCGCGGGTCGTCGGTGACCACGAGCACCCCGGCGACCGCCGGGCACGCCCGGACCGCGCGCAGCGTGTCGGCCGCCAGGGCCAGTGCCAGCTCCTCATGGGGTACGCCGGGCAGCGCGCCCCGCAGACGGCTCTTCGCCGCCGGAAGGCGCTTCACCGGCATCACCACGGTCCAGCGGGCCTCAGACACGCCGACCATCCTGCCAGCGAGGGCGGCGGTACCCGCACTGGCCGCAGCGGGGGCGAACAGGCATGATTCTGTGCCGGGGCGCGAGGGCGGATCGAGGAGGCACTGTGGCACGGCGGAGGCTGGGGGTCTGGCGACGGCTCGCCGTGGTGCTGGTGAAGCCGCTGATGACGGTCTGGACCCGGCGCACCTGGCGGGGCATGGAGCACCTGCGCGGCGACGGCGGCGTGATCCTCGTGCCGAACCACATCTCGCACGCCGACCCGCTCGTGGTCGCGCACTACATCTACGACGCCGGGCGCTGGCCGCGCTTCCTCGGCAAGGCCAGCGTGTTCCGGGTGCCGGTGGTCGGCTGGATCCTGCACCGGTGCCAGCAGATCCCGGTCGAACGGGGCACCGTCGAGGCGGTCAAGTCGCTGGACAAGCTGGTCGCGGCGCTGGCCGAGGGCGGCGCGGTGGTGATCTACCCGGAGGGCACCACCACCCGCGAGCCGGACCTGTGGCCGATGAAGGGCAAGACCGGCGCGGCCCGCCTGGCGCTGGCCACCGGCGCCCCGGTGGTCCCGATCGCCATGGTCGGCCCGGAACGGATGTTCGACCCGCGTACGGCCCGGTTCGGGCTGCGCCCGCGTACCCCGGTGACGGTGATCGCCGGTCCGCCGGTGGACCTGAGCCGCTGGGCCGGCGCCACGCCGACCCGGCCGATCCTGGAGGAGATGACGGACACCATCATGCTGCGCATCCGGGATCTGGTCGCGGAGATCCGCGGCGGCACACCACCGCCGCTCTGGCAGCGGCCCGCCCGCACCGGCACCCGGGAGGTCACCGAATGAGCGGGCACGTCGCCGTGCTGGGCGCCGGTTCCTGGGGGACCGCGTTCGCCAAGATCCTCGCCGACGCCGGGCGGGACGTCACGGTCCTGGCCCGCCGGGCCGCCGTGGCCGAGGCGATCCGGACCGGGCGGCACAACCCGGAGTACCTGCCGGGCGTACGCCTGCCCGAGCGGGTGACCGCCACCGGTGACGCCGCCGAGGCGATCGAGGGGGCCGAGGTGGTGGTGCTCTCGGTGCCCTCGCAGACGCTGCGCGGCAACCTCGCCGACTGGACGCCGTACCTGGCGCCGGACGCCACGCTGGTGTCGCTGATGAAGGGCATCGAGCTGGGCACCACCAAGCGGATGAGCCAGGTGATCACGGAGACCGCCGGGGTGCCCGCCGACCGGGTGGTGGTCGTCTCCGGGCCCAACCTGGCCCCGGAGATCGCCGCCGAGCAGCCGGCCGCCACTGTCGTCGCGGGCACCGACAGCCGCCGTACCGCGCTGGTGCAGGCGTCCATCCGGACGCCGTACTTCCGCCCGTACACCAACGACGACGTGGTCGGCTGCGAGCTGGGCGGCGCGGTGAAGAACGTGATCGCGCTGGCGTACGGCATCGCCACCGCGATGGGCTTCGGCGACAACACCCGGGCCATGCTGATGACCCGCGGCCTGGCCGAGACCGCCCGGCTGGGCGTGGCGCTCGGCGCCGACCCGATCACGTTCGCCGGGCTCGCCGGCATGGGTGACCTGGTCGCCTCCTGCTCGTCGCCGATGGCCCGCAACCGCACCTTCGGCGAGCACCTGGGCCGGGGGGAGACGCTGGAACAGGCCCAGGCGGCCACCCGGCAGACAGCCGAGGGCGTCAAGAGCTGCCTGGCCATCCGCGACCTGGCCCGGGCGCACGGGGTGGAGATGCCGATCACCGAGCAGATCGAGCGGATCTGCCACGAGGGGATGGATCCGCGCCTGGCGGTGGACGCGCTGATGAGCCGCACCGCCAAGCCCGAGTCGTACGAGTGAGCGGAGCCGGGATGACCGACGAGCACTGGGGTGACGGCACGCGCAGCGTGCACGCCGGCCTGCCGGACGCGGTGCCCGGGCAGCCGTTCCTGCCCGGCCCGGTCTTCGCCGCGCCGTACCACCTGGACCCGGAGCGCGGCCCGTCGGCGGCGGTGGACGGGTACGGACGGCCCGACAACCCCACCCGGCGGCTGCTGGAGACCGCGATCGGCGAGCTGGAGGGCGGCGACTGCCGGGTCTTCGCCAGCGGCCAGGCCGCCATCACCGGGCTGCTGCTGACCGTGCTGCGCCCCGGCGACACCGTGCTGCTGCCCGCCGACGGCTACTTCTCGGTGCGCGCGTTCGCCTCGGACACGCTGGAACAGCTCGGCGTACGCGTGGTGCTCGTGCCGACGGCCGGGCCGTACCCCTCGTTCGAGGGTGTCCGGCTGGTGCTGCTGGAGACCCCGGCGAACCCCGGCCTGGACGTCGCCGACGTCCGGGCGGTGGCCGCCGCCGCGCACGCCGCCGGTGCGCTGGTGGCGGTGGACAACACCACCGCGACGCCGCTCGGGCAGCGCCCGCTGGACCTCGGCACGGACGTCGTGGTCGCCTCCGGCACCAAGGCGCTGACCGGCCATTCGGACCTGCTGCTGGGCTACCTGGCGACCCGGGACCCCGGGCTGCGGGACGCGGCGACCACCTGGCGCAACGCCACCGGCGGGGTGCCGGGCGCGTTCGACTGCTGGCTGGCCCACCGCTCGCTGGCCACGCTCGACCTGCGGCTGGCCCGGCAGACCGCGAACGCGCGGGCGCTGGCCGACCTGCTCGCGGCCCGCCCGGACGTCACCGGCGTGCGCTGGCCCGGACGGCCGGACGACCCGGCGTACCCGGTCGCGTCGGCCCAGATGCGGCGCGTACCGGGTGTGCTCTCGTTCGACCTGGGCGACGAGCGCCGGGTGGCCCGGTTCCTCGGCGCCGCCCGGCTGGTGGCCGCGGCCACCTCGTTCGGCGGCCTGCACACCACAGCCGACCGGCGGGCCCAGTGGGGTGACGACACGTCGGCGGGTTTCGTGCGGTTCTCCTGCGGCGTCGAGGACACCGCCGACCTGCTCGCCGACGTGTCGGCGGCGCTCGACGCGGCGGGCTGACGGCGTGTCGGCCGCTGGGCTATCGTGACGGTCAGCCACGGCCCGTGCGGCCCCGACCCGAGGAGGTGAGTCCGATCCACCAGCAGAGGACCGGCGCTCCCTCCGAGTCCGCGTCGCTTCGGGGCTGAGGCGACGCCGGGGGCGCCGACGAGCGCTTCCCGAAAGGCTTGCCATGGCATCCACCGTGTTCACCCCCGACCGTCCCGCCCTCGTCCGGCGGTTGCGCGCCGCCGGTTGCGTCTTCGCCGAGGACGAGGCGGAACTGCTGATCGCCGCCGCCGACTCGGCGCGGTCGCTGACCCGGCTGGTCGACCGTCGCGTCGCCGGCCTGCCGCTGGAGCACCTGCTCGGCTGGGCCGAGTTCTGCGGCCGGCGGATCGCCGTACACCCGGGGGTCTTCGTGCCGCGCGGCCGGACCGCGCTGCTCGTCGACGCGGCGACGGCGCTGGCCGGGCCGGCGCCGGCGGTGCTCGACCTGTGCTGCGGCTCCGGCGCCGCCGCCGTGGTGCTGCACGAACGGCTGGCGCCCCGCTGGCTGGCCGCCGCCGACATCGACCCGGTGGCGGTGGCCTGCGCCCGGCGCAACCTCGAACCGCTCGGCGTCCCGGTCTACCAGGGCGACCTGTTCGACGCGCTGCCGGCCGGGCGGCGCGGAGAGCTGGACCTGGTGGTGGCGAACGCGCCGTACGTGCCGAGCGGTGCGGTGGCCTCGTTGCCGGCCGAGGCGCGTCTCTACGAGGCGCCGGTGGCGCTGGACGGCGGCACGGACGGCCTGGCCGTGCTGCGCCGGGTCGCCTCCGGCGCGGCCGAGTGGCTCGCGCCGGGCGGGCACGTCGTGGTCGAGGCGAGCGCCGCACAGGCCCCGGAACTGTGCGCCGTGTTCACCGCCGCCGGGCTGGACCCGGCCGTGGTACGCGACGAGGAGCGGG
>NZ_RCVK01000079.1:0-4203 GCF_003667485.1 Micromonospora sp. BL1 | reverse complement strand
CCGCGGCGCCCACCACGCCCGCGCCCTCGCCCACGCCGACCCGGACCAGCACCCCGGCGCCGGGCGGCACCTGGACCGCCGGGCGGGCGTACCAGGTCGGTGACACGGTCACCTACGACGGCCGCAGCTACCGCTGCCGCCAGGCGCACACCGCGATCGCCGGCTGGGAGCCGCCGAACGTACCGGCGCTGTGGCAGCAGATCTGAGCCGGCGTACCCGCGCGGCGGAGCAGGCCGGTCCCCGGCTCCGCCGCGCGTCCGCCGCCGCCCGGCCGGTCGCGGTGGTGCTCGCCCTGGTGCTGGCCGTGACCGGGTGCGGCGGGCCGCCGGCCGCCGATCCGCCCTCGCCGGTCCCGTCCGCCACGGCCGCGGTCCCGTCCGGCGCGGACGCCACGACCAGCGGGATCGACGCGCTGTTCCTGGCCATGATGGTGGCGCACACCGAGCAGACGCTGGAGATCGTCACGCTCGGGCTCGACCGCGCCACCGACCCGCGGATCCGTACGCTGATCGCCGCCGTCCGGGCCACCGAGACCGACGAACTGGCCACCATGCGCGGATGGCTGCGCGACGCCGGCCCGTCGGCCGCCGCCGCGGCCGCCCGGCACGACCACTCCGGGCACAGCGACGCCGCCGCCGGACTGGCCCGGCTGCGCGCCGCCGCGCCCGCCGACGCCGACCGGGTGCTGCTCGACGTGCTCAGCCGGCACCAGCGCACCGCGGCCGACCTGGCCCGCGCCCAGGTCGCCGCCGGAACGAGCGAGCGGGTACGCGACCTCGCCCACCGCATCGACCGTTCGCGTACCGCCGAGATCGACCTGATGGCCGGCCTGGGCTGAGCGGCCGGCCCCGCGAGGCGGCGGTGTGGGGCATGACCTTCGTCACGGTCGCGCCCGCCGACCACGCCCCGACAAGGCTGGCGAATCGGCGCGCACTAGCCCTTTCCGCGAGCCGCCGGACCGCTTGCGAGCCGGGTGCGGGGCCCGCTGCCGTGCCGCCGCGGCTCTCCCGTCGGCAAAACCGGCCGCGTCTCGTCCCAGGTCATGGCTACGCTGTCGCCCGGACGCCGCCCCGCCGCGCGTTCCGCCCGCGCTCCGCAGACGGCGCGCGGCGCCGCCACCGCCTCCCAGTGCCGGACCGGATCCAGGAGACCGTCAGTGACCCAGCAACCCGTAGCGACGTCGACGAAACTCGACGCCGCCGTACTCAAGGTGGCCGGCGTCGTCGTGCTCGGTGCGATCATGTCGATCCTCGACGTGACAGTCGTCAGCGTGGCGCTGCCGACGTTCCAGAGCGAGTTCGACGCCACGTACGCCCGCGTCGCGTGGACCATGACCGGCTACACGCTCGCGCTCGCCACGGTCATTCCGCTCAGCGGCTGGGCCGCCGACCGGTTCGGCACGAAACGCCTCTACATGGTGGCGTTGGCGCTGTTCACCATCGGCTCCGGGCTGTGCGCCACGGCCGACTCGATCGGCGAGCTGATCGCCTGGCGGGTCGTCCAGGGCCTCGGCGGCGGCATGCTCATGCCGCTCGGCATGACGATCATGACCCGGGCCGCCGGCCCGCACCGCATCGGCCGCCTGATGGCCGTGCTCGGCATCCCGATGCTGCTCGGCCCGATCACCGGCCCGATCCTCGGCGGCTGGCTGATCGACGTCGCGAGCTGGCACTGGATCTTCCTGATCAACCTGCCGATCGGCGTGGTCGCCCTGGTCTACGCCCAGCTGGCGCTGCCCAAGGACAACGCCGAGCCGTCCGAGTCGTTCGACTTCCTCGGCATGCTCATGCTCTCGCCGGGTCTCGCGCTGTTCCTCTACGGCATCTCCACGCTGCCGGAGACCGGCACCGTCGCCGACACCAAGGTGTGGCTGCCGATGCTCGTCGGCGGCGCGCTCGTGGTCGCCTTCGTGCTCTACTCGTTCCGGCCCCGGCACCCGCTGCTGGACCTGCGGCTGTTCCGCAACCGCAACCTGACCATCGCCACCGTGACCATGTTCGTGTTCATCATCGCGTTCATGGGCGCGGGCCTGCTGTTCCCGAGCTACTTCCTCCAGGTGCGCGGCGAGTCCACCCTGACCGCGGGCCTGCTGATCGCGCCGCAGGGCATCGGCGCGATGCTGACCATGCCGATCGCCGGCATGCTCGCCGACCGCGTGCCGGTCGGCCGGACGGTGCCGTTCGCGCTGGTGCTCATCGCGGCCGGGTTCTTCACCTTCACCCAGCTCGGCACCGACACGTCGTACTGGCTGCTCTGCGGCTCGCTGTTCGTGATGGGCCTCGGCATGGGCGGCACGATGATGCCGATCATGACCTCGGCGCTGAAGACGCTCAGCGCGGCGGAGGTGGCGCGCGGGTCCACGCTCGTCAACATCCTCCAGCAGATCGGCGGTTCGGTGGGCGCCGCGGTCATGTCGGTCATCCTCACCAGCGAGCTGAACGGCTCGCGGCCGATCCCCGGCGTCACCGACCCGGCCACCGGCGCGCCGCTGACCGAGGCCCAGCTCGCCATCGCCTCGCAGCAGCAGCCCGAGCTGATCCAGCAGTTCCCGGTGCCGCCGTCGCTGATCGAGCGCGGGCTCGACTTCGCGGCGAACTCCTTCTCCACCACGTTCTGGGTGGCCTTCGGTCTGGTGCTGCTGACCTTCATCCCCGCGGCGTTCCTGCCCCGCCGCCGGGAACCGTCGCACCTGCTCGACGGCGACGCGGGCGACGACAAGCGTCAGGTGCCGGTCCCGATCCACTGACCGCCGCCGTGACCCGGGGCCGGACGCGTGTGCGTCCGGCCCCGGCTTCTTGATCCGCCACCCCGGCGACGGCCTGCGCCTAGGATCGGAGACGGAACCGGAGGAAGGCGGGCCAGCGTGAGCGCAGACGACGCGCAGCGGTCGGCGCGACGGCGGAACCGGCTGCTGCTGGCGGGCCTGCTCGCCGTCGTCGGGCTGATCCTGCTGCTGCTCGGTCTCACCGTCGCCACCGGCACCGTCGCGGGCGTCGAGGTGGTGCTGGCGCTGTTGCTGCTGGTGGCCAGCTACGCGATCCAGCGCGTGGCCCGCCGCGAGACCGTCTACCGCGACGAGCGGCGCTGACCGGCCCGGCGCCCCGGCCGGGCTAGGCTGCCGGTGTGGATCACGAAGACCGGATTGCGCTGTTCCTCGACTACGAGAACCTGGCCCTGGGCGTACGCGACCATCACGGCGGCCGGCCGTTCGACTTCCGGCCGATCGCCGACGCGCTCGCCGAGCGGGGACGCGTGGTGGTGCGCCGGGCGTACGCGGACTGGTCGTACTTCGACGAGGACCGGCGGATGCTCACCCGCTCACACGTCGAGCTGATCGAGATACCGCAGCGGATGGGCGCCTCGCGCAAGAACGCGGCCGACATCAAGATGGCGGTGGACGCGGTCGAGCTGGCGTTCGAGCGCGGCTACATCTCCACGTTCGTGATCTGCACCGGGGACAGCGACTTCACCCCACTGGTGCACAAGCTGCGCGAACTCAACAAGCGGGTGATCGGCGTCGGGGTGGAGAAGTCCACCTCCGCGCTGCTGCCGCCGGCCTGCGACGAGTTCCTCTACTACGACCGCCTCGAAGGCGTCGACGTACCGCCACCGGCCGCCCGCCGGGCGCGCCCGGCCCGTCCCTCACCGGTGGAGCCGGCGCCCGAGCCGGTGGTGGAGACCGCGGCCGAGGAGGAGTCCGCGCGGGACGTCGACACGCTCGCCGTGCAGCTCGTGCAGACAGTCGCCGGCATGCAGGGCAGCTCCAGCGGCGACGTGACCGCCTCCGCGCTCAAGCGCGCGCTGCTGCGCAAGGACCCCACGTTCAGCGAGTCCGACTACGGCTTCCGTACCTTCGGGGAACTGCTGCGCCACCTCGCGGCGCACAACGTGGTCGAGTTGGCCGCCGGGCCCGCCAAGGGCGATCCGGAGGTGTCGCTTCCCGAGCAGGGCGACCGGGAGGTCGCGTTCGGGCTGCTCCGCTCCGTGGTGGTGGACCTCGCCGCGGACGGCGGCGCGGTGGCGTTGTCCGGCCTGAAGGACCAGCTCCGGCGCGCCCGACCCGACTTCAGCGAGAAGAAGCTCGGCTACCGCAGCTTCCTCCAGTTCTGCAAGGCCGCCGCGACCGACGGCGCGGTGGAGCTGCGCTGGAGCCCCGAAGACGGCGACTACCTCCTGACCCCCCACACCCCCTGACACGCCGCC
>NZ_RCVK01000131.1:0-48420 GCF_003667485.1 Micromonospora sp. BL1 | reverse complement strand
CTCGTACCAAGATCAAGGGCTGCTCCCGGGATACGTGACGAGGGGACATGACGCGCCTGGGACCGGCCCTCGTCGGCGATCTTGCACTTTCTGCCCGTTCAGATGGGACATCTGCGACATCTACCGGGCCGCAAGTGCAAGATCGCGGGGAGCGGGCGGGCGGGGTGTGAGGATCGGGGCATGCGTGCGGTGGTGTTCGAGCGGTTCGGGGTGCGGCCGGAGGTCCGGGAGGTGGACGATCCGGTGCCGGCGCCGGACGGGGTGGTCGTCCGGGTCGGCGCGACCGGCCTGTGCCGCAGTGACTGGCACGGCTGGCAGGGCCACGACCCGGACATCCAAGTGCCACACGTACCGGGGCACGAGTTCGCCGGTGTCGTCGTGGCGGCCGGCGCGGACGTACGCGGGTGGCGGCCCGGCGACCGGGTGACCGCTCCGTTCGTCTGCGCGTGCGGGCGGTGCCCCTCGTGTCTCGCGGGTGACCAGCAGGTCTGCGAGCGGCAGACCCAGCCGGGCTTCACCGGGTGGGGCTCGTTCGCCGAGCTGGTCGCGGTGCGGCACGCCGACGTGAACCTGGTCCGGCTGCCGGACGAGCTGGACGAGGCGGCAGCCGCCGCGCTCGGCTGCCGGTTCGCCACCGTGTTCCGGGCCGTCGTGGCGCAGGGCCGGGTGGCGGCGGGCGAGTGGGTCGCAGTGCACGGCTGCGGCGGCGTCGGCCTGTCCGCGGTCATGGTCGCGGCGGCGAGCGGCGCGCGGGTGGTGGCCGTCGACGTGTCGCCCGGCGCGCTGGAGCTGGCCCGCCGCAGCGGTGCCGCGGTGTGCGTGGACGCGAGCACGCTCGGCGGTCCCGGCGAGGTGGCCGCCGCGATCCGGGAGGCCACCGGTGGGGGCGCCCACCTGTCGCTGGACGCGCTCGGCAGTCACGCCACCTGCGTGGCGTCGATCGAGGGCCTGCGCCGGCGCGGCCGGCACGTGCAGGTCGGGCTGCTGCCCGCCGCGCAGGGCCGGCCCGCGCTGCCGATGGACCTGGTGATCGCGTACGAGCTGGAGCTGCGCGGCAGCCACGGCATGCCGGCGCACGCGTACCCGGAGATGCTGCGGCTGGTCACCGCCGGGGTGCTGCGCCCGGCCGAGCTGGTCACCCGCACCGTCGACCTGGACGCCGCGCCGGATGCGCTGGCCACCATGGACCGGCCGGCCACGGCCGGGATGTGCCTGATCCGTCCCTGAACGGGCACGGGCCGGCCCGGCGCCGGGAGACCCGGCGGGGACCGGCCCGCGAAGCCGTCCGGTCAGTCGGTGACGGTCACCGTGACGGTGCGGGGCGGCTGCTGGTACTGCCCCCGGTTGTCCATGCCGCGGATCGTCACCGTGTACGTGCCGGCCGGGATCACCGGCGACGTGTACGCGAAGTTCGATCCCGGCGAGCCCGGGCTGGTGAGGAACGTGGCGATCCACGGCCAGCTGGTCGGCGCGCCCGCCCGGCCGAACGTGCCGGCCGAGTTCATGCCCTGCCCGGCGCTGTTGCCGATCTGCACCTCGACCTTCTGCATCCCGCCGTCGTCCACCGCCCGGCCGCTGATCACGATCCGGCCGCCGGTGTACGCCTGCCCGTCGACCGGCGTGATGCTCGGCTCCAGCGTCGGGTCGGTGTCACCCGGGTAGACGAGGTACCGGGCGGTCGCCCCGTTCGTCGAGTTGTCCTGCTGACCCGCGGTGTCCACGGCCCACGCCTCGACGCTGTACGTGCCCCGGGTGGGCAGGTCGATCGACAGCGTGAACGCGGTGCTGGTCGCGCCGGGCGCGGCGAGCGTCGCGTCGACTGTGGCGAACGCGGCGGCCATGGTGCCGTTGGGCTGCACGTACCGGCCGGTGTCGAGGTCGCGCAGCGCGATCCGGACCGCCCGGACCCCCTTGTCGTCGGTGGCGGTGCCGGCCAGGTCCAGGTGCAGCTGGTCGATGTCCTGGTTGGTGCCGGTGAAGCTGAGCAGCCCGTTCGGGAAGGCGTCGCCTGGCACCTGGGCGGTGACGGTGAGCCGGCCCATGTTGGTGCTGGACGTGGTCAGGCCGAGCTTGTCGGTCGCCCGTACCCGGAAGTCGTAGACGCCGGGGGTGAGCGGCACCGTGGTGAACGACCAGTCGAACGTCGCGGCGTCGAGGTTCGTCGGGGAGATCCGGTGGTAGCCGGCGACCGAGTCGGCGCCCCACGTGCCGTCGCTGGCGAGCGCCTCACGGGTGGTGTTGTTGCGCAGGTAGATCTCGACCGACTTGAGGGCGTCGTCGTCGTTCGCCGTACCGGCGAACGTGACCGCGCCGCCGGGCGCGACGGTGAACGGCGCCGGGTTGCCCGGCGGGGTCATCGCCACCGGCGAGGTGATCGCCACCGTCGGCGGTACGCCGTTGGCGGAGACGGTCCAGTCGCGGGTGTCGCCGCGCAGGTCGCTCTGCCCGGTCGTGTCGACGGCGGTGGCGGTCATCTTCCACTGCCCCTCGACGGGCAGCGTGACCTCGTACTGCCAGGAGGTGGACGTCGCGCCGATCACGTCCGGCTCGCCGCGGAAGGTGTTGTAGACCGCGGCGACCGTGCCGTCGTCCTGGAGGTACCGGTTGTCCGCCGTGCGGAACGAGTAGATGAGCGAGTTGACGCCCTTGTCGTCGGTGGCGGTGCCCGAGGCCACGAACGTCTGCGTGGCGAGCAGGCCTGCGGCCGGCGAGTTGATCCGGGTCGTCGGCGGCAGGTCGTCGAAGCGGAACGCCTCGATCTTCTTGACCGCCTTGGTGGTGTCGCCGGCGCCGTTGCGGTCGAACGTCTTGGCCTGCAACTGGTAGACGCCGGCCGGCAGCGTCACCGGCAGGCTCCACGTGGTGGAGGTGGCGTTCGGCGCGGCCACAGTCGTGTTGATCGCCTTGAACGCGCCCCAGGTGGTCAGGTCGGCCTGGAGGTACTTGCCGCTGTTGCGGTCCTGGATCTCCAGCTGGACGCGGGCCACGCCGGCCAGGGCGAGCGCCTGGCCGCTGATCGTGAACGACTCGCCGGCCGGCTTCACCGCACCCTCGATCGGCGTGGTGACAGTGGTGTCCAGCGCCGCCGGCGTGGGCTCCTTGGAGAGGTCGAAGAAGGCCACCCGGCCGGTGGTCTTGCCGCCCTTGACGTTGCCGTCGCCGCCGACGAGCAGGCCGCGCGAGGTGGCGAGCATCGCCTTCTCGCCCTCGTACGAGTTGGAGCCGGGGTTCCACTCCAGCGCGGTGCCGGTGAGCGGGTCCAGCGCACCGAGGTGGTCGCGGCGGACCACCTGGTCGCCGAGGCCGTAGCCGCTGAGCCCCTGGCCGGTGCCGTAGCCGACGTTGTCCAGGCCGGGCCACGGCACGTTCGACGTGGGCGACTCCTGCCAGCTGAAGTGGCCGCCGACGTAGACGGCGGTGTCGGTGATCGCGACCGAGTAGATGCTGTCGAAGTGCCGGGAGATCCAGAGCGGTTCGACGTGGTCGTTACCGGTCAGCGGGTACGCGATGGCGGTGTCGTTGATCGGCGGACGGTCGCCGCCGGAGCCGCTGGTGACCACGAAGTACGAGTCGTCCGGCGCGATGTCACCGGCGAAGACCCGCTGGATGCCGCCGACGAAGGAGAGGTTGTCCTCCCACAGCCGGGTACGCCACGGCAGCAGCGCCTTGTTGGCCGTACCGATGAGGGCCACGCCGTAGCGGTCCTGGCCGGCGATCTGGCGGCCGGTGTGCACGACCAGCAGCTTGCTGCGGTCGTGGGTGAGCTTGAGCTGCTGCACGGTGAGCATGCCGCCGACGCCGATGCCGCCGGTGACCGGCAGGTTGAAGCCGGTGTCGACGGCGCCGGTGGTGGGGTTGAGCGCGGCCAGGCCGCTGCGGGCGACCCCGTTGACGGTGGCGAACTGGCCGCCGACGTAGACGGCGTTGCCGCTGACCGCGAGCGCGGTGGCCCGCGCGTTGGCGGTGGCGGTGAACGCGGCGACCGGCGCGCCGGTGGTCGGGTTCAGCCGGGCGATCTTGCGCTTGGTGACGCCGTTGATCGTGTTGAACGAGCCGGCGATGTAGAGCGACGAGCCGTCCGGCGACGCCTCCACCGCGGCGACCGCGCCGTCGACGACCGGCTTGAAGCCGGTGTCCACCTTGCCGGTGTCCAGGTTGTACGACGCCAGGGACCGCTGCGCGATGGTGGACCCGCCGACGTTCGCGATCGAGGTGAACGTGCCGGCGATGAAGACGCGGTTGCCGATCACCTCGATGTCGGTGATCTCGCCGTTGTTGATCCGCGGCGTGTCGGTGCGGGGCGTGGTCGGCATCAGCCGGGTGTCCCCGGGGGTGACCAGCGCACGGGTCGCGGTGGTGCGCGCGGCGCCCAGCGCGGCGCTGCTTCCGGTCGCCTGTGCGCCGGTCTGGCCGGCCACGCCGGCGTCCCGCACGGTGACGGTGGCGGCGAGCGCCGGCACTCCCGCCACCACGATCGCGCCGGTGGCGAGCACCGCCACCGCGCGAAGCCAAACTCGCATCGAGACAACTCTCCCTGTCCGCCGGGACGGCCCCCTCGGGTGATTCCCGAGTCCCCTCCGTCCGCGTGCCGGACGCCACCGTAGGAGGCAAAGACCTCTCGCGATACGTGCCGCACCGGTAATCGACCGGTCGCCATCAATTCCGGCCACACCGGCAGCGCGGCTCCACCGATCGGGTCACCGGCTGTCACCGTCCGGCCGTGCGCCCGCCCGGTCCGCGACGTGCGGTCTTCCACAGCGGAACCGAGGGGTGAGTCAGTCGCCCCGTACCCGGGGGTGGCGGTGGTCGGTGAGCCGCAGGCCGACGCCGCGTACCGCCGCGATGGTGACGCCGGTGCCCAGTTCGTCGAGCTTGCGGCGCAGCCGCTTGACCAGGGACTGCACGTCGGCCCGGCCGTGTGTCGGCGCGTCGTGCCAGACCGTGTGGTGCAGTTCGGCGTAGCTCCACACCCGTACCGGCTCGGCGGTCAGGCAGGTCAGCAGGTCACGCTCCAGCCGGGTCAGGGCGGTCTCGCGGTTGCCCCACCGGGCGGTCGACCGGGCCGCGTCGATCACCAGCGCGCCGTCCGGCGCGGGCCTGTCCCTGGGTACGGGCCGGGCCGGCGCGCCGGCCGGGGCCGGCGCGTCCGTGATCAACTCGCGTAGCTCGTCCAGATCGGCGACCATCAGAAGGGGCGCGACGCCGTCCAGCAGCTCGGTCAGCCGCAGCCGCTCGGCCGGGGACGACGTCACCCCGATGACGAGCGAGAAGGGGTGCTCCGGCGGGTCGGTGCCGGAGTTCGCCGCGTTCGTGCCGTCAGTCGTCACCGCGCCCCACCGTGACAAAAACTGTCAACAGGCCGCCCGATCCGGGGGCCTGTTGGTGACATGTTGCTCACGTACGGTCATTGATCGTTCGTCACTGTCGATCATAGTGTCCACTCAGGCGTCCGGCGCAGACCCGCACGGCGCCTAGGGGGCCTGGGGGGTTCTTTTCACACCGGTGTCGTAGTCGGGAGAGCATGTCTCCTGGCCCTTCTGCCATGGCTCGATCATCCGCGGGTCATCGGAACAGGAGGCAGCACCGATGCTGAGACGTCCACACAGATGGGGCCCGGCCCGGCGGCTGGTGAGCGCGGGCGCGGCCCTGGTGCTCGCGGCCACCGCGCTGGCCGCGACCGGCACGGCGGCACAGGCCGGGACCGGCGCGGGCGCGTCGGCCGGCGACAAGATCCGTCCCGAACTCACCCGCCAGCTCCAGGGCAAGAGCGAGGGCGACTTCTGGATCCACTTCGGCGCCAAGGCGGACCTGAGCAAGGCCGCCGCGATCAAGGACTGGAACGAGCGCGGCGCCGCCGTCGCCGCGGCGCTGAAGAAGACCGCCGCCGACAGCCAGTCGAAGATCCGCGCCGAGCTGGACCGCTCGGGCACGAAGTACCAGACCTTCTGGGCGACGAACGCCATCAAGGTCACCGACGGCTCGCTGACCATGGCGCAGAACTTCGCCGCCCACTCCGAGGTGGACGGCCTGTACGCACCGGTGGAGTACAAGCTGCCGGAGACCACCCCGGGCACCGACGAGAAGTCCGCGAACGCCCTGGAGTGGGGCATCGCCAACATCAACGCCGACGACGTCTGGTCCCAGTACGGCGTCAAGGGCGCCGGGATCACCGTGGCCAGCATCGACAGCGGCGTCCAGTTCAACCACCCGGCGCTGGTGAACGCCTACCGGGGCAACAACGGTGACGGCACCTTCGACCACGACTACAACTGGTTCGACGCGGCGGGCGAGTGCGCCACCGCGCCGTGCGACACCGACGGCCACGGCACGCACACCATGGGCACCATGGCCGGCGCCGACGGGGCCAACCAGATCGGTGTCGCCCCCGAGGTCAAGTGGATCGCCGCGAACGGGTGCTGCCCGTCGGACGCCGCGCTGATCTCCTCCGGGCAGTGGATGCTGGAGCCCACCGACCTCAACGGGCAGAACCCGGACGCCAGCAAGCGGCCCAACATCATCAACAACTCGTGGGGCACCACGGCGCCGTCGAACGAGCCGTTCATGGAGGACGTCACCGACGCCTGGACCGCCTCCGGCATCTTCGGCGTCTGGTCCAACGGCAACAACGGCCCGTCCTGCCAGACCAGCGGCTCGCCGGGCAGCCTGGCGAGCAACTACTCGGCCGGCGCGTACGACGTCAACAACAACATCGCCAGCTTCTCGTCCCGGGGCACCGGGCAGAACGGCGAGATCAAGCCGAACATCTCGGCGCCGGGCGTGAACGTGCGCTCCAGCGTGCCGACCAACTCGTACGCCAGCATCAGCGGCACCTCGATGGCGGCGCCGCACCTGGCCGGCGCGATCGCGCTGCTCTGGTCGGCGGCGCCCACGCTGGTCGGCGACGTCACGGCGACCCGCGCGCTGCTCAACGACACGGCGATCGACAAGGGCGACTCGCAGTGCGGCGGCACCACCGACGACAACAACGTCTACGGTGAGGGCCGCCTGGACGCGCTCGCGCTGCTCGCCGCCGCCCCCATCGGGGACAACGGCACGCTGGCCGGCAAGGTCACCGACGCCGCCACCGGCGCCGGGATCGCCGGCGCGACCGTCACCCTGACCGGCCCGGCGGACCGCACGCTGACCACCGGCGCGGACGGGACGTACTCCTCGCTCCTGCCGGCCGGCGACTACCAGGTGGTCGTCTCGGCGTTCGGGTACGCGACCCGCACGCTGTCCGCGACGATCACCGCGAACACGACCACCACGCTCGACGTCGCGCTCACCGCGGTGGCGAGCGTCACGGTGAGCGGGCAGGTCACCGACGGTTCCGGGCACGGCTGGCCGCTGTACGCGAAGGTGAGCGTCGAGGGCACGCCGATCTCCGACTACACGACGCCGTCGACCGGCCGCTACAGCCTGTCACTGCCGTCCGGGGCGACGTACCGGCTCACTGTCGAGCCGCAGTACGCCGGCTACCTGACCACCACCAAGGAGGTCACCGTCGGCACGGCCAACGTGACCGCCAACATCGCGGTGCAGGCGAACCCGGAGGCGTGCACCACGGCCCCCGGCTACACCGTCAGCTCCGACGGCGAGTACGAGACGTTCGACGGCACCGGTGTCCCGGACGGCTGGACCGTGGTGGACAACGCCGGCACCGGCCAGGTCTGGGAGTTCACCGACGCCGGTGAGCGCGGCAACCTGACCGGCGGCAGCGGCAACTTCGCCATCATCGACAGCGACAACTACGGCAGCGGCGGGCGGCAGGACACGTCGCTGGTCAGCCCGGTGGTCGACCTGACCGGCGTGACCACGCCGGTGATCCGGTTCAACCAGGACTACAACTGGCTCAACAGCGACCGCGCGGACGTCGACCTGAGCCTGGACGGCGGCACCACGTGGAGCAACGTGCTCCGGCAGGCCGCCGACGTGCGCGGCCCGCGGGTGACCGAGGTGCCGATCCCGCAGGCGGCCGGCCAGTCGCAGGTGCGGGTGCGCTTCCACTACTACGAGGCGAGCTGGGAATGGTGGTGGCAGGTCGACAACGTGCTCATCGGCAGCAAGCTCGTCTGCAAGCCGGTGAACGGCGGCCTCGTCCTCGGCCACGTCCGCGACAAGAACGACAACGGCTACGTCAACGGCGCCACGGTGACCAGCAAGGACCGCCCGGCGGAGAAGGCCACCACAGTCGCCACGCCGGACGACACCGAACTGCCCGACGGCTTCTACTGGATGTTCTCGTCGCTGACCGGGACGCACCCGTTCACCGCCGCCGCCGGCAACTACGTGAGCCAGACCAAGCAGGTGGCGGTCGAGGAGGACTGGGCCACCACGGCCAACTTCCAGCTCGCCGCCGGCCGGCTGTCGGTGAAGCCGACCTCGATCACCGGCACGGTCCGGATGCCCAGCGGGAAGGTCAGCAAGACCTTCACCGTGACCAACACCGGCGGGGCCCCGGTCACCGCCGAGTTCGGTGAGCGCGACGGCGGGTTCGTGCTGCAACGGGCCGACGGCACCCAGTTGTCCGAGCAGGCGCTGCTGGGCTCCACCGGCGCGCCGGTCCAGCGGCTGACCGCCGCCACGTCGTTCGCGGCCCGCTCGTCCGGCAAGTCGTCGAACGCGATCACCGCCGCCGCACCCCAGGCGGACCCCTGGACCACCATCCCGGGCTACCCGGCGAACGTGATGGACAACCGGGTCGTCAACGTCGACGGCACCGTCTACTCCATCGCCGGTGGCGACGGCACCGCGTCGAGCGCCAAGAACTACAGGTACGACCCGATCACCCAGGCGTGGACCGGAATCGCCGACCTGCCGGGCGCGCGTAACGCCATGACGGTCGGCGTGATCGACGGCAAGATCATCGCCACCGGGGGCTGGGGCGCCGCCGGTCCGGACGCCGCCACCTTCTCGTACGATCCGGCGGCGAACACGTGGACCCGCAAGGCCGACAACCCGGCGCCGCGCGCGGCGGCCGGCCAGGCGGTCGCGGGCGGCAAGCTGTACGCGATCGGCGGCTGCACCACCGCGAGCTGCACGCCGATGGCCAACTCGGTGGTCCGGTACGACCCGGGCGCCGACGCCTGGGAGACGCTGCCGGCGTACCCGAAGTCGGTGGCGTTCCTGTCCTGCGGCGGGATCGACGGCACCGTCTACTGCACCGGCGGCAACGACGGAACCACGTCGCAGAAGGTCGGTTACGCCTTCGACCCGGGTGCAGGAGCCTGGACCGCCATCCCGGACGCGCCGGCCGACAGCTGGGCCGCCTCGTACGCGGTCGCCAACGGCAAGCTCCTGGTCGTCGGCGGGTCGCAGGGTGGCGCCATCACCAACGCCGGCTTCGCCTTCGACCCGGCGACCGACTCGTGGGCCAACCTGCCCAACGCCAACGCCCCCCGCTACCGGGGTGGCGCGGCCTGCGGGTTCTACAAGGTCGGCGGTTCGTCGGGCGGCTTCACGGCCACCAAGGACAGCGAGGTCCTGCCCGGCTTCGGCGAGTGCGCCGAGGGCGCGGCCGACGTGAGCTGGCTGACCGTCGACAAGTCGAAGGTCACGCTGGCGCCGGGCGAGAAGGTCACCGTCACGGTCGGCATGACCGCGAACGTCGACCAGCCCGGCACGTACTCCGCGTCCGTGGTGATCAAGGAGAACACCCCGTACACGGTGGAGCCGGTGGCGGTCACCATGATCGCGCAGCCGCCGACCACCTGGGGCAAGCTGTCCGGCACGGTCTCCGGCAAGAGCTGCCAGGGCGCCACCGCGCCGCTGGCGGGCGTGACCGTGCAGGTCGACTCCTGGGCGAACTCGTACACGTTCACCACCGACGCCGAGGGCCGGTACGCCTACTGGATGGACCGGCGCAACAACCCGCTGACGCTGATCGTCGCGAAGGACGGCTGGAAGCCCCAGACGCGCCAGACGAAGATCAACAGCAGCACGCCCACCGTTGAGGACTTCACCCTCTCCCCCACCCGCTGCTGACCCAGCACCCGAAGGACGGCCCGCCCGGCGCACACACACCGGGCGGGCCGTCCCACGTTCCCGGCGATCTTGCACTTACCGCCCCGGCAAGGCACACAAATACCCCACCCCGAGGGACGCAAGTGCAAGATCGACGGCGAGAAGGGGGGCGTCAGGGAGTGAGGCGGAAACCTACGCCTCGCACCGCGTGGATCGTCGCGGGGGCGTCCAGGCGGCCCAGCTTGCGGCGGAGGCGGCGCACCACGGAGTGCATGTCGGAGCGCCGCCCGAGGTGGTCGTTGCCCCAGACGGCGCGGTGCAGCCGGGCGTACGTCCACACCTGGCCGGGCGTGCCGGTCAGGCAGACGATCAGGTCGTGCTCCAGCGGCGTCAACCCGATCTCCCGCTCCCGCCAGCGCAGCACCCGCCGGTCGGAGTCGACGGCCAGATCCCGTCCGGGCGGCTCGGCCGGCGCCTCGTCACTCGCGGGCGGGTGCGGCGCCGGGGCGAGCGCGGGCCGGCGTACCAGGTCCAGGAAGCGGCGGGCCTGATGGGCGCTGGACACGATCAGGAACGACTCGGTGCCGCCGAGCAGTTGGGCGAGCTGCCGGCGCTCGGCCGACGAGGACGCGATGCCGATGACCAAGGACGGGAGCCCTGTCATCCGTTCCCACCTTTCCGGCAGGCCGAACCACAACGCCGGGCGGTCGCCAGGCACGACGTTGCGGAGGCACCTGGCTTGCGGAGTTCGACCCGAGGGGTGTGGGAGCTGCAGTTTCGTGAGGCTTCGGGGTGAACTACCGGGATCATATAGCCGAGCACCGATGATTGGTATAGCAGTTAACGTCGATGTAACTGCCTGCAACAAGGTGTTCGAGGCAAATTGCGCGGGCCGCGCGCGTACCGATGAGAGCCGGGACGTACGGCGGTCCAATGCGTGTGATCACGCACATGCTCTGCCTGGCCGACGGGACGCCGACCCGCGCGGACATCGCGGCCCGCTGCGCCGAACTGGCCGAGGCGCTGCGCGGCCGCGACCGGGGCGTGGTGGTGTGCGACGTGTCCGCGGTGACCGCGCCCGACCTCGTCACGGTCGAGGTGCTGGCGCGGATGCGCCTGACCGCCCGGCGGCTCGGCTGGCGGATGGAGGTACGCGGCGCGGGCGACGACCTACGCGAGCTGGCCGGCCTGCTCGGGCTGGCCGGCGCCCTCCTCCAGCCGGGCGGGCAGCCCGAACAGCGGGAACAGGCGGTCGACGTCGAGGAAGTTGTTGAGCGACGTGATCCGGCCGCCGGAGACGCCGATCACGATCAGCGCCCAGGGCACGTGGCCTGAGCCGTCGGGGTCGCGCCGGTAGTGCCCGAACGCCGGCATCCCGTTGGCCGCGGTCGGCACCAGGCGGGAGCCGCGGCAGCCGCTGCCGGTGCCGGCCATCCACGCCGCGATGTGCTCCGGGCCGCGCAGCCACAGCGGCAGCGGCGGCATCGACAGCGTCGCGTCCTCGTGCAGCAGCGCGGTGAGCGCCGCCAGGTCGTACGCCTCGAAGGCGCGCACGTAGCGGGCGAGCAGCGCCTGCTGCTCGGTGTCCAGCGGCCGGCGCACGTCGGCCTCGGTGTCGGCCGAGGCGATCGTGGCGCGCGCCCGTTGCAGCGCGCTGTTGACGCTCGCCACCGACGTGTCGAGCAGGTCGGCGACCTCCTGGGCCGACCAGGCCAGCACCTCGCGCAGGATCAGCACGGCCCGCTGCTTCGGCGGCAGGTGCTGCAACGCCGCGACGAACGCCAGCCGGACCGACTCCCGGCCGGCGACCACCTCGGCCGGGTCGGCGACCTCGGGCAGCACCCGGTCGTCGGGCGCCGGCCCGAGCCAGATCTGCTCCGGGCGCGGCTCGCCGGGGTGCGTGGCGGTGCCGCTGCCCGCCGGACCGAGGTCCATCGGCCGGATCCGGCGCTGCGCGCTGGTGGACATGGTGAGGCAGACGTTCGTCGCGATCCGGTAGAGCCAGGTCCGCAGCGCGGACCGCCCCTCGAACTTGTCGAAGTTGCGCCAGGCCCGGACGAAGGTGTCCTGCACCGCGTCCTCGGCCTCGAAGGCCGAACCCAGCATCCGGTAGCAGTAGCCGGTCAGCTCCGACCGGTACGCCTCGAGTTGCGCCTCGACGGGGACGCTCGCCACCTCGCTCACCTGGCTGAAACTAGCCCACATGCTGCGTCGACGCGAGCACGTTCGAGCCCGTGCCGATGAGTACGCCCCGCCCGCCCGGTCCAACAGTGGTCAGGTCACCACGTCCGAGGAGCACCGATGACCACAGCGCAGCGCGACGAGACCCACGCCCCGGGGCGGTACGCCGACGTCAACGGCGTGCACCTCTACTACGAGACGCACGGCGAAGGCCGGCCGATGATCCTGCTGCACGGCGGCCTCACCTCGGGTGAGATGTTCGCGCCGATCCTGCCGGCGCTGACCACGAAGCACCAGGTGATCCTGGTGGACCTGCAGGGGCACGGCCGCACCGCCGACGTGGACCGGCCGCTCGACATGGCGCTGATGGCCGACGACGTCGCCGCGCTGATCGACCTCCTGGGCCTGGACCGGCCGGACGTGGTCGGTTTCTCCCTCGGCGGCGGCGTCGCCCTGCACACCGCGTTCCGGCACCCGGAGAAGGTCGGCCGGCTGGTCGCGGCGTCCGCGCACATCCGCCGCGACGCCGTCCACCCGGAGTTGCTGGCGCAGCAGGGCCAGGTCAACGCCGCGGCCGCCGAGTACATGAAGGGCACCCCGATGTACGAGCTGTACCAGCGGGTCGCGCCCCGTCCGGAGGACTTCCCCCGGCTGCTCGACAAGATCGGCGAGGCGATGCGGAAGGACTTCGACTTCACCGAGCAGGTGCGCGCCCTGCGGGTGCCGACGCTCGTCGTCGCCGCCGACGCCGACATGGCCCCGCCGAGCCACTTCGTCGAGGTGTTCGGGCTGCTCGACGGCGGTCGGCGTGACGGCGGCTGGACGGGCGAGGGCCGGCCCGCGGGCGGGCACGCGCTGGCGATCCTGCCGGGCCTGACCCACTACGACATCGACCAGTCGCCGCTGTTCGCCGCGGTCACCCTGGACTTCCTCGACCGGGGCCGCTGACCCCCGCGCGTGTGCCGCGTCCCGTACCGGGGTACCGCTTGCACAGGAGCACCGGTGAGGAGGACGAGATGACCGACCCCAGGTACGCACCGATCGGGCTGGCCGCCGCCGGGCAGCTGGTCCCCGACGACGGACAGACCGGCGGCGGTGAGGTCGTCGGCGCCGACGACGCGGCCGCCGACGCCGCCCGGGCCGGCGCCGACGTGGACCTGTCCCGGGCCGACCGGGACAGCGACGGCACCCCGGTGGGAGCCGCCGACGCCGAGGCCGACCGCAGGCGCGCCGCCGGCGAGTGAACGACCGGTTCCGCCCCGCCATCCGTACCACTGTGGCGGGGCGGAGCCGTCTTCAGCCGTCGACCGGCAGTTCCACGTCGGGCAGGTGCCCGAGCGCCCGGATCGCGGTGACCGCCGCGTACCCGTCGGCCAGCCAGGCGATGTCGGTGCCGGGGACCGCGCGGACCGCGTTCGCCTCCACCGCCGTACGCACGAAGCCCTCACCGCGCTCGGCGACCGACACCTGCACCTGACCGAACGGGGCCAGCGTCGCCTGGCGCAGCCCGGCCACCCGATCGGCCGGCAGGTCGGGCACGTTGAGGTTGAGCACGGTGCCCGGGTGCGCGCCGGCCAGCCAGGGCAGCAGCGTCCCGGCCAGCTCGGCGGCGGTCGACCAGTGGCGGGACTCGTCGTCCACGCTGTCCAGCACCGCGATCGCCGCGCCACCGCTGCCGGCGCTCGCCGCCGCCGGGGTGAGCACGTCGAGCGACACGGCGAGCGCGCGGATGCCGTTGTTGCCGGCGGTCAGCGCCGCGCCCACGGTGCCGGAGTGCAGGACCGCGTGGCCCGCGTTCGCGCCTCGGTTGATGCCGGACAGCAGCAGGTCCGGCACCGGCCCGAACACGCCCAGGCCGGCCAGCACCGCGATATACGCCGGTGAGGCGGCCACCGCGTACGCGGGCACGTCGGGCAGGCCGTCCAGCTCGGTCTCGCGGAACACCAGACGCCCGTCCTCGGTCACCGCCGACAGCGCCGCGCTCATCCCGCTCGCCTCGGCCTCCGGCGCCGCGACCACCACGTCCAGCCCTCGTTCGTACGCGGCCCGGGCCAGCGCGCGGATGCCGGGGGCGTGCACGCCGTCGTCGTTCGTCACCAGCACCCGGGGCGGCCGGTCAGCCGTCATGGTCGCCGCCGTCCAGCGGGGTCAGCCGCACCCGGCCGGCCAGTTCGCGTACCGCCTCGGCCCGGCCGGTGCCGAGCCCGTGCCGGGTCACGTTCAACGCGCCGGCGGCGGCGCCGACGTGCAGCGCCTCCCGCATGTCCCCGCCCCGGGCCAGCACCGCCGCGACCCCGGCGGTCATCGAGTCACCGGCGCCCCGGTGGTCGGCCAGCTCCAGCGGCGGGGCGTGCACCAGCAGCGGCTCGACGTCCTCCGGCAGTGCCAGCGCCGGCTCCCCGGCCCGGCTGATCAGCACCGTCCGCGCGCCGCGCTCCTGGCAGCGGCGGCCGGCGTCGCGCAGCGCCTCGACGCTGTCGTCCTTGGCCAAGCCGTCGTCGAGCAGTTCCTCGTGGCTGACCTTCAGCACGCTCACGCCGCCGTCGAGCACCGCTTCCAGGTACGGCCCGGACAGGTCCGCCACCACCGTCCCGCCGTTGGCGCTCAGGTCGGCGGCGAGCCGGCGGTAGATGTCCGGGTCCACCACACGCGGGTCGGCCGGTCCGCTGAGCACGCTGACCGGGGCGCGCAGCCCTTCGGTGAGCGTCACCGTGTACAGCTCGTCGATGTCGTGCCGCACCATGGGCGCGCCCGGGTGCTCGGCGATCTCGGTCCGTTCACCGTCGCGCCGGTCGTGCACGTACCAGCCGGTGCCGGACTCCCGCCGCACCACCCGTACCGTGACGTCCTCGTCGTCGAGCAGCTTGCGGACCGCGTCGCCGACCTCTCCCCCGAGGCCCACACACATCGTGACCGGTACGCCGAGCGCCGCGATCATCCGGGTCTGCCACACCCCCTGCCCGCCCGGGTGCAGATGCAGCTCGGTCGCCTCGCCCTGCTGCTCGATGGTCACCGTCAACAGCGGGGCCGGGGCGAACACCATCACCTTCTGGTCCATCCGCCAGTGTTGCCCGCTGACCGGCCCCGGTAATCCCCCAGGTCAGCGCGGACGTGCGGCGGCGCGGTGACGCCGCAGGTACGGCAGCGCGAACAGGTAGAGGCCGCTGATCAGGAGCAGGGCGAGCGGGAGCAGCGGCACGTAGGAGACCCACACGATCGGGTCCTTCTGGGCCAGCGCCACGAACGTGACCACGACGGTCACGGTGAAGGCGATGGAGAACCAGCGGTGCAGCTGACGGATGCGCGTGTCCATGGGTCGACGACCTTTCCCCGGTGGCCGCCCCGGTGGGAGGCCCGTGCCGGAAACGCTAGGTCCGCCCAGCCGCGCGACGCTTCTCGATTCCTGACCGGTCCACGCCGCGCTGCTCCTGGTCAGTCAGTGGCCAGCCCGCGCGCCTGAGCGGACAGGTCACTCGCGTCCCGCCCGCGCGCTCCGGCGGGGGGCCGCCCGCGCCGCGACGGTCAGACACTCAGGGCGAGATCGGCGACCTCGGCGGCGCAGCCCCAGGACAGCGTCACCCCCGCGCCGCCGTGCCCGTACGCGTGCACCAGCCGCCGGTCCGCCGCGTCCACCTCGACCCGGGGGCCGCCGTGCCGGGCCGGGCGCAGCCCGATCCGCTCCCCCAGCACCGGCGCGTCCGCGAGCTGCGGCACCAGCGCCACACACCGGCGCCGGATCGCCGCCGCCTCCTCCGGGTCGGGGCGGGTGTGTCCCACCCCCGCCTCGTAGGTGCCGCCGAGCACCACGTCGTGGCGGCGCGGGTGCACGTACGTGATGCCTGCCGGGTCGTCCTCGTCGCGGACCGAGACGGTCAGGCCGGGGTTCGCCACCAGCAGGACGTGCCCGCGCGCCGGGTACACGGCCGGGTCGGCGGCGAGGCGGCCGGCGGCCAGGCCGGTCGCGTTCACCACGACCGGCGCGAACTCGTACGCCTCGGCGAGCGTGCCCAGCGCGCGACGGACGACCCGCCCGCCGCCGGCCTCCAGGCACTGCCGCAGCCAGGTGAGATAGCCGGTCATCTCCACCGACGGGGCGGTGAACCGCAGCAGCGCGGTGTACGGCGGCTCCGCCGGCTCGGCCGTCAGGTCGCCGCAGGCGTCGGCCCACCAGGGCGGCCCGGCGTAGCGGTGGCGCAGCCACATCCGGGTGGGCCGGTCGACCACCCCCGGCACGCCGTCGGCCGCTTGGCGGCGCAGCTCGGCGTGGGTGTCCCGGGCCCAGCGCAGCACCCGGGGATCCTCCTCGGTGTGGCTCGGGTACCAGACCGCGGCGGCCACCGTCGACACCGTGTCGGCGGGGTCGTGGGCGGTCAGCACGGTGACGTGTGCGCCCCGCCGCTGGAGCGTGAGCGCTGTCGTCATCCCGATCACCCCGCCGCCGACCACCACCACGTCCGCCTTCGTCATGACGCCCATGATGGCGCAGGCCCCGGACGCACGACCGGAGCGGGCGGGCCGCCCAGGGAGGCGACCCGCCCGGCGGGCTTCAGCCCTTCTGGCCGACCCGGTCAACGACCGCGACGGACAGCACCGCGGACGTGCCCGCCTCCCCGCCCACGCCGAGGAACGCGTACGTCTGCGGGTCGAACACCATCACCATCAGGGCCGGGTTCCCCGGGGAGGACCAGCTGACGCCCACACCGGAGCGGCCCGCACCGTCGGTGGCCTTCTCCACCACCTTCAGGCCCGGCGTCGCGGCGGCGGCCTCGAACAGCGCGGCCCGCGACCGTGGCCTCAGGTACGAGTCGTTGAGCAGGAACAGCACGTCCTTGGCGGCGGCGTTGACGTCACCGGGCTCGCCGCTGCGGTGCTTGTCCAGGTAGGCGCGCATCGCGGTGGCGTCGGTGGGCACGGCGGGATCGTAGGCGGGCTCCGGCACGCACGGCTCGGTGCCCGGCATGAGCTGCTGACCCTTGTACCCCTTCGCGCGGCCGTCCCGGCAGCCGGGGAGCACGTATTCCTGTCGGCCGCCCGGCGGGTACTCGACGACCAGGCCGTCCCTGGTCCCGTCCACCGACGCCCAGCTCTCCCGCAGCTCCGCGCCGCCCTGCGAGCGCGTGTAGACGAACTGGTCGGGCCGGGGCTCGACGTCCGGCAGCCGCAACGCCGCCGCCGCCGCGTCGCGCAGCACCTGCCGGGCGTCGGCCCGGGCGGCCGGCGCGCTGCCGCCGATCCGGTCCGGCGCCAGCACCAGCACCGCCGCGAGCGACGCCGCCACCGACGCCGTCGCGACGCCGGCGAGGACCAGCCGCCAGGCCGGCCGTCGCGCCCTCCGAACCGGCGCGGCCTCCGTCGCGGTCAGCGCGCCGACCAACCGGGTACGCGCGGCGCCGAGTCGTTCGCCGGCCGGCAGCTCGGTCTCGTCGCCGAGCCGCTGGAGCAGTCTCATCTCATCCATTGCTCAGTACCTCCTCGATGGTGTCGGCCGGTTCGCCGCCGAGCCGTTCCCGCAGCAGCCGGCGCGCCCGGTTCAGCCGGGACCGCACGGTGCCGACCGGGATGGCCAGCGCGGCGGCGACCTCCTCGTACGTCAGGTCCTCCCAGGCGACGAGCAGCAGCACGTCGCGGTCCCCGTCGGCGAGCCCGGCCAGCGCGTCCAGCAGGTGCCGGCGCAGCGACCGCGCGGTCACCTCGGCGGCTACCCGGTCGGCGGGGGACGCCTCGGACGTCGCCGGGTGGTACGCCTGCCGCAGCCGGTACTCCCGTTCCTCGGTGCGCCGCTGCTGGGCGACGAGGTTCGTGGCGATCCCGTACAGCCAGGGGCGGGCGCTCGGGCAGCCGGTGTCGTACCGGTCCCGGCGCCGGAACGCGGCGAGGAACGTCTCCGCGACCAGGTCGTCAGCGGCCGCGGAGCCGAGGCGGCGCGCCAGGTAGCGGTGGATGTGCGGCGCGTGCCGGTCGAAGATCGCGGCGAAGGTCTCCGGCTCCCGCACGGACCGGGCGACGACCTCGGCGTCGGTGAGCGCGCCGACGTCGACATCCTTCGCCCGTCTCAGTCTTCTCATGCGCGGCCTTTCGGCGAGTGGGGACGTGTCACCTGTTGTCCGCTGCTCGCGTCCGGACGGTTCACGCCCGTGACGGTAGGCCGGTCGGGCGGTCCGTCGTGGACCGTGCGGTCGTACGGGGCGGAATCGCTTTGTCCCTCTCGGTTACGCTCGTGGCGTTTGGCCTTGGGGAGGTCTCATGAGTGCGGATCCTTCGATGAGCGGCGACTTCACCCGCATGCTCGACGCGACGATGGCGGCACTTCGGACGGTCGGTCCGCCGCCGGCGGAGGAGGCGGAGACGCCGGCGGTGGGCGAGGCCGCCGACGGGCAGGTACGCGCCGAGATGGGGCACGACGGCAAGCTCCAGTCGCTGCACGTCGAGCCGCGGCTGATGCGGCTCGCCTCCGAGGAGCTGACCGCGCACGTCGTCACCGCCGTGAACGCGGCGATCGACGGGCTGCGGACCGGCCCGGCGCCACAGGTCGCGGACATGTCGCAGTTGCGGGAGCAGTTGCAGGAGGTGCGGGACACCGCCGTACCCCGGCTCGGGTCGTTCCTCGACGCGCTCACCGAGGCGCAGGAGCGGCTGGCGCGCGGCGGGCAGCGATGAGCGGCGACGGCTTCGAGGTGCACCCGCCGCTGATCCGGGCCGCCGGGCGCGGCGTCACCGACCTCGCCAAGCGGTTCAACGGCGAGCTGGAGGCGTTCGAGGCGCGGATGCAGGGCTACGGCGAACCGTGGGGCGCCGACGACATCGGCTCGCTGATCGGCATCGCCTACACCGAGGTGGCGAACTACATCTTCGACTGCGTCGGCATGGCGGCCGACGAGTTCACCTCGGCGGGCGCCGACATCACCGGGATGGCCGACGCGTACGAGCGGGTCGACGAGGACGGCGCGGGCACCATGCGCTCGCTGGCCGGCGGGCTGGGGTGAGCCGTGGGACTGCAACTACCCGGTGAGCTGATCACCGCGCTCGGCTGGATCGGCTACACCTGGCCGCAGGCCGACGAGGAGAAGCTCTTCGAGATGGGCCAGGCGTGGCTCGAGTTCGGCGGCCGGATCGGGGCGGCGGCCGGCGAGGCGGACGCGGTGGCCGCGCAGGTCTGGACGCAGAACGTCGGCCCGGCGATCGCCGCGTTCCAGAAGTGGTGGGGCGGCGAGCAGAACGGGCCGCTGGTGCTGCACGACAGCATGCCCGCGGCCATGCTCCTCGGCGCCGGGCTGATCATCTGCGCGGCGATCGTGCTGGCGCTGAAGATCGCGGTGATCGTGCAGCTCGCCATCCTCGCGTTCCAGGTCGCCCAGGCCATCGCCACGGCCGTGGTCACGTTCGGCGCCTCGCTGGCCGAGATCCCGATCTTCCAGATCATCACCCGGGAGATCGTCGGCGCGCTGATCGACCAGGTCATCGGAAGACTGCTCGATGCCTAGCCCGAAACGCGGCCGGGGCGCCGCCGCGAAACCGGCGGCCGGCAAGATCGTCCGCAAGGCGGTCGAGAAGCTGGAGAAGCCGATCGTCCGGGTCACCGGGCCCAACCACAGCCTGCCCACGAAGGTCGTGCGGGTGGAGCGCCGGGACTTCCACGCCACCGCCCAGTTCCGGCGCAAGATGGCCGCGCTGAAGAAGCTCAGCGACTCCGGCAAGCTCTACAAGGCCACCAACCCGGTGCAGCGCGACAAGAGCATCACCGACGGATACAAGGACCGGATCCGGCAGAAGATCTGGGACAAGTACTGGCCGCACGACAAGGACCTCGCCAACCGGCTCAGTCAACGGCTCAGCGACTACCATCCCGACCACGTGTGGGAACTGCAGCTCGGCGGGCCGGACACCGTCGACAACCTCAAGCTGCTGCATGGTAGAACCAACACGGACATCGGCTCCCAGATCTGGGGGCAGATCCAGAATCTGCCGGACGGAACCCCGATCCGAATAGAGGTAGTGGATTGACTTCCGATCTCGCGCAGCTTCTCGCCGAACTCCGCGCCGACCTGGCCGCCGACGAGCCGGCCAGTCTCGCGTACGGGCAGATCGGCGACCCGGCCGACGCCGGTGACGTGCCGGCGGACCTGCCGGCGGGCCTGCGCGACCTGCTGCTCGCCGCCGACGGCCTGCGGGCCGGCGCGTTCGAGCTGGCCTCGGCCGGCCGGCTCGCGGGTGTGCAGTACTTCCTCGACTACGCGCCCGACTTCTCCCCGATCCCGCAGGACAAGACCGGCTGGCTGGTCGTCGGCACCCGCAGCGACGAGCCGATCTTCCTGGAGCGGGCGACCGGCGCGGTCTGGTACTTCCCGCCGACCGGCACCGAGTGGTTCATGGGCGACGCGTTCGAGGAACTGGCGCCAGACCTCGACTCGTTCGTGCACTACTACGTGCTCGGCCCCGGCTACGCCGAGCTGGTCACCGACGACGACGGGTGGTACGCGTTCCTGGACCGGCAGGGCCTGCTCGACGAGTCGGACGACGTGGACGAGGACGAGGCGCAGCCGTGACCGTCACCCGGGAGCAGCTCACCGCACTCTGGGGTGAGCGGGGCGTCATCTACTTCCCCGACCAGCGTTTCGACGCGATCCTCGGGCCGCTCGGGCCGGAGGTGTTCCCGCCCGACGGGGCGCTTCCGGTCGAGGTGCCGATCCTGTTCACGGTCGACGTCTCGGTACCCGACGTCGAGCTGTTCTCCACGCTGTCGATCGAGCTGGGCGACCAGGGCCCCCGGCCGTACGTCGTGCTGGGCGCCTCCCCGGAGGATCCGGCGCTGCTGTTCTGCCTGGACGCGGGCACCGGCGCGGTGATCCTGCTGGATTTGGAGACACCGAACCTGGAGACGGTGAACAGCACGTTCGCCGCGTTCGTGGAGTTCCTCTACCGGCTCGGGCAGCTCATCGCCACCGACCCGGGCGGGCGGGAGCGGGCCGCGCGCGCGGCAGCGATCCGCGACGACCTGCGCCCGGTCGACCCGGTCGCGTTCGCGGATCCGGAGTCGTGGTGGAACATGGCCTTCGACGAGCTGGAGTCGACCGCCTGACGTCAGCCGGCCGCCGCCGGTGCGGGCACCGCCGCACGGCGCGAACGGGTCAGGCCCGCGACGAGCAGCAGGTACGCGGTCAGCTCCACCGCCGCCGTCAGCGCCGCCACCGGCTGCGGCATCGCCGCGGTGGGTGTGATGGCGTACCAGGCGAACAGCGCGGTGCCGTCGGCGTCCAACGGATGCGGCACCGCGGCCAGCGCCGCGTCGAGCAGCGGCAGCGCGAGCACCGTCAGCAGGGCCGCGCCGGTCACGGCGAGCCGCCGGCCCCGCCCGGCCAGCAGCGCGGCGAGCGCCAGCGCGGCGAGTGCGAGCGCCAGCGGCGGCAGCACCGCGAGGACGAGCGCGGGCACGGCGTCGGCCTGGTCGTACGCCGGGCCGCCCACCCGGGTCAGCGTGGTCTCGGTGCGGACCTCCACGACCCGGGTGCTCGCGGCCACGGCGGCGCCGACGTCGGCGACCCGGACGGCCGCGTACCCGAGGACGGGGGCGGCGGCGACCGCCGCGGCGATCAGGTGCCGGCGCCGTCCACGGCCCCGGAACGCGACCAGCAGCACCGCCACCGCGACCAGCGCAGCCCAGCTGCCGGCGAACGCCGCGTCGAAGCCGGCCGTGACGTCGAAGCCGCTGTCGCCGCTGCCGTACACCGTCCAGCCGAAGTCCCCCGCGCCCGGCTCGGCCGGCATGGTGCGGACCGCGTCCACGACCAGCGGTACGAGCGCCGCCGGCACCGCCCAGCGCAGGGCCGGCAGTCCGGCGGCGACGGCGTAGCCGAGCAGCAGCGCCAGGCTCAGCACCTCGGCGCCGCGCCAGAGCGGGGCGGCCACCAGGACGCCGACGACGTGTGCGACGGCGGACACCGCCGCGAGGATCAGCAGCAGCGGAGCGCGACGCACCGGCGGATCCTTTCACGACACAGCGGCCCGCCGCGGCCCCGTGGTCGTCAGCTCCCGGCCGGCACCTGGTCCTTGACGTCGTCGTAGCCGACCGCGCCCGGCGCCGGCGCCGGGGTGTAGATCACCCGGATCACGCCGGTCGGGTACGCCTCGGTCGCGGCCACCCGCAGGTGGTACGGCGCGTCGCCCTCGTCGAACAGCCGGCGGCCCTTGCGGGCGGCGACGGGGTGCACCAGCAGCCGCAGCTCGTCCACCAGGCCCGCGGCGAGCAGTTGCTGCACGACCGAGATCGACCCGGGGATGAGGATGCCCTTGATGCCGGCGTCGGCCTTGAGCGCGCGCACGGCGTCCACCAGGTCACCCTGGATCAGCTCGGAGTTGCGCCAGGAGAACTCCAGCGGCTGGCGCGAGACGACGACCTTGCGCATGTCGCCGAGCTGCTTGGCGAACGGCGCGTCCTCACCGCCGGCGGCCTCCCGGTCGGGCCAGGCGCCGGCGAAGCTGTCGTACGTCTCCCGGCCGATCAGCAGGACGTCGGACGTGTCGTAGTCCTCGGTGACGGCGCGGCCCATGTTGTCGTCGAAGTACGGGAAGTGCCAGTCGGGGTCGATCTCGGCGACACCGTCGGCCGAGATGAACAGCGTGGAGATGACAGTGGCCATCGCGGTGCTCCCTACCTGTCTGTCTGGGGATGTCGACGGGTGGACCGCCGAGGCTTCGCGAACTCATCGCACCCGCTGTCGATTCTGCGGCCGAAACCCGATGGCCGGTCGCGGCGCGCCGCCGGTACCGTGCCACGACCGTGGCAGAAGGGGGTACGTGATGACGGAGACGACGACGCTGTGGCGCCCGACCGGCCCACGGGAGCTCGACCTCGTCCGCGCCTCCGGCTGGCGGGCCTGGCCGCCGCGGCTGCCGGACCAGCCGATCTTCTACCCGGTGCTCAACGAGCAGTACGCCGTCATGATCGCCCGGGACTGGAACGTGCCGGCGTCCGGCGCCGGCTACGTGACGCGCTTCCACGTCGAGCGCGCGTTCGCCGCCCGCTACCCGGTCCGGCAGGTGGGTGGCCGGGACAT
Organism: Micromonospora sp. BL1; assembly: GCF_003667485.1. Classification (NCBI taxonomy): domain Bacteria; kingdom Bacillati; phylum Actinomycetota; class Actinomycetes; order Micromonosporales; family Micromonosporaceae; genus Micromonospora; species Micromonospora sp. BL1. The sequence goes on along the minus strand of NZ_RCVK01000131.1, from coordinate 25,225 downwards.
CCTGGAGCTGTGGGTGCCGGCCGAGGAGCTCGACGAGTTCAACCGGCACATCGTCGGGCCGATCGAGGTGGTCCACGAGTTCCGGGCGGAGAACCGGCCGGCCTGACCGGCGCCGGGCGGGCGATCGCACCCGCCCGGCGCGCGGTCCGCGGGTCAGCCCGGGGTGAGCAGGCAGAACTCGTTGCCCTCCGGGTCGACGAGCACCCGCCAGTGGATGTCGGCCCCACCCAGGTCGGCGGCGGTGGCGCCGAGCGCCAGCAGCCGGGCCTCCTCGGCGTCCAGGTCGTCGCCCGGGTAGGGGCGGACGTCGAGGTGGACGCGGTTCCAGCCGGTCTTTGCGTCGGTGCTGCGGGCGAACCGCAGGTACGGCCCGACGCCCTTGGCGGAGCGCAGCACGGCCTGCTGGTCGGTCACCTCGTGCACGGTCCAGTCGGTGGCCCGGCTCCAGAAGCCGGCCATGGCGCCCGGGTCGGCGCAGTCGACCACCACCTCGGCGATCGGCCCGGTGTCCGCGTGCCGCGGGTCCGGCTCCCGTACGCAGAACTCGTTGCCCTCCGGGTCGGCCAGGACCGTCCACGGCACGTCGCCCTGACCCACGTCGGCGGGCTTGGCACCGAGCGCGGTCAGGCGCGCGACCACCGCCGCGTGGTGCGCGGCCGAGGTGGTCGCGAGGTCGACGTGGACGCGGTTCTTCGCCGCCTTCGGTTCGGAGGAGACGACGAGGTCGACGTAGAGGAAGCGGGGGTCCGGGTAGGTGAAGCCCTCGGGTTCGAGGTTCGTCACGCCGGGGGCCTCGCTGGAGATCCCCCAGCCGAGCACCTTCGCCCAGAAGCCACCGAGAGTGATCTCGTCGTGGGCCTTCATGTTGATCTGCACGAGCCGCGTTGCCATGGCCGCGATGCTAGGGCCTGGGCCGTGCCGGCGTGGTCCCGGCAGGTGATCAGGAATCGAGAAGCGCACCGTGACCGCCGCGCCATAGCGTTGTCCTCGGGCGGTCGGCACCACGCGGACCGCGAGCCACGAGGGGGAATCGAGATGTCCGACGGTTTCAGCGCCGAGGAACGCGCCGCGATGAAGGAGCGCGCGGCCGAGCTGCGCGCCGAGGGCAAGAAGGGCGCCAAGAAGGCCGACGACCTCCAGGCCGTGCTCGACCGGATCGCGCAGATGGCGCCGGAGGACCGCGAGCTGGCCGAGCGCGTGCACATGACCATCACCTCCGCCGCGCCGGAGCTGGCGCCGAAGACCTGGTACGGCATGCCCGCGTACGCCGACGCGGCCGGCAAGATCGTCGTCTTCTTCCAGGACGCGGGGAAGTTCAAGTACCGCTACTCGACGCTGGGCTTCCAGGAGGCGGCGAAGCTCGACGACGGCGACATGTGGCCGGCGTCGTTCGCGCTGGTGAAGTGGAGCCCGGAGGTGGAGAAGAGGATCACCGAGCTGGTGCGGGCCGCCGTCTCCTGACCGGCGGCCCCGTCAGGCGGCGGGCGCCGCGCCGAGGGCGAGCGCCGCGGCGTCGCGGGCGCAGCCCCAGGACAGCATCACGCCGTTGCCCGCGTGGCCGTAGTTGTGCACGACGAGCGCGTCACCGCGCCGCTCGGCCTCCACGCGCGGCGCCGCCCGGCCGGGGCGCAACCCGACGCGGTGTTCGAGGATCTCGGCGGCGGCCAGGGCGGGTTCGATCGCGACGCACCGGGCGAGGACGTCGGCCTCCTCGGCCGGATCGGGGGTGGTGTCGTCGCTGCGTCGCTGGCCGCCGCCGAGCACCACGTGGTCGCCGTGCGGGAAGATCGACGCCCATGTCGGCGCCATCGGCGCCTCCATGAAGAACCGGTCCAGGCCGGGGTTGCGCACCACGATCCGGGGGCCGCGCACCGGGTGCAGGCCGGTGTCGCCGGTCAGCGTCCGCGCCGCCAGCCCGGCGCAGTTGACCACCACCGGGGCCGACGTCGCCGCCTCGTCGAGCGAGCCCACCGGCGCGACCCGCACCTCACCGCCGGCGTCGCGGAAGCGCTCCAGGAGGTACGCGAGGTAGACCGGCATGTCGACCAGCGGCAGCCGGACGGCGAACGCGGTGCCGAAGCCGGCGGGGCGCTCGTCGTCGCCCAACTGCCGGAAGCCCGGCGCCTGGTCGGCGAACGGGGGCGTCGCCCCTTCCGGCCGGGCGGCGAGCGTGCCGTCGCGCCACGCCACGCCCGGCAGCGGCTCGGCGCCGAGCACCCGCAGCGTCTCGTCGGTCCAGGCGCGCTGCGGGTCGCCGGGTGGGGACAGATTGGGGCCGACCATCGCCCCGGCCAGCGCCGACGTCGTGTGCGCGGGCGGCGCCGCGGTGCGGACGAGCACCCGGGCGCCGCTCTCGACCAGCCGGATGCCGGTGCTGAGGCCGCTCACGCCGGCTCCGAGGACGACGACGTCCGGACGTGCGGTCATGGCGGACTCCCATCGCGTCACGGCTGTGGCCGCCCACCCATTCTGCCCGGTGACCCCGCTCCCGTTTGTCCCTCGTCGTCGGGGGTAGCCCTCCCAGTGCTCCGGACGATCCGGGGCGAGTCGAACAGGGCACGGGCATCCGGGAGGCGTCGAGTGCGAGCAATGGTCTACCGCGGTCCGTACCGGGTGCGGGTACAGGAGAAGGACCGGCCCGTCGTGGAGCATCCCAACGACGCGATCGTGCGGGTGACACGGGCCGCCATCTGCGGCTCCGATCTGCACCTCTATCACGGGATGATGCCGGACACCCGGGTCGGGATGACGTTCGGTCACGAGTTCGTCGGCGTGGTCGACGAGGTCGGGCCGTCGGTGCGCAACCTCAAGCCCGGCGACCGGGTGATGGTGCCCTTCAACGTGTACTGCGGGTCGTGCTTCTTCTGCGCCCGGGGCCTCTACAGCAACTGCCACAACGTGAACCCGAACGCCACAGCCGTGGGCGGCATCTACGGCTACTCGCACACCTGCGGCGGCTACGACGGCGGCCAGGCCGAGTACGTCCGGGTGCCGTTCGCCGACGTCGGGCCGAGCCCGATTCCGGAGTGGATGGACGACGACGACGCGGTGCTGCTCACCGACGCGCTCGCCACCGGCTACTTCGGGGCGCAGCTCGGCGACATCGCCGAGGGTGACGTGGTGGTGGTGTTCGGCGCCGGGCCGGTCGGCCTGTACGCCGCCAAGTCGGCGTGGCTGATGGGCGCCGGCCGGGTCATCGTCATCGACCACCTCGACTACCGGCTGGAGAAGGCCGCCTCCTTCGCCCACGCCGAGACGTACAACTTCGCCGAGTACGACGACATCGTCGTGCACATGAAGAAGATCACCGACCACCTGGGCGCGGACGTCGCCATCGACGCGGTCGGCGCGGAGGCGGACGGCAACCTGCTCCAGCACGTCACCGCGGCGAAGCTGAAGTTGCAGGGCGGCTCGCCGGTGGCGCTGAACTGGGCCATCGACTCGGTACGCAAGGGCGGCACGATCTCGGTGATGGGCGCGTACGGGCCGATGTTCAGCGCCGTGAAGTTCGGCGACGCGATGAACAAGGGGCTCACGCTGCGGACGAACCAGTGCCCGGTGAAGCGGCAGTGGCCGCGCCTGTTCGAGCACATCCGCAACGGCTACCTCAAGCCCAGCGACATCGTGACCCACCGGATCCCGCTGGAGCACGTCGCCGAGGCGTACCACATCTTCTCCGCCAAGCTCGACGGCTGCATCAAGCCGCTCATCGTCCCGAACGCCGCCTGAGAGGACCGGAGCCGACCATGCCGTACACGCCGGACAAGCCGAAACTCGCCGAGTCCCCGGACGAGCTGCGTGCCCGTATCCCCGGGTGGGGCGCCGACCTCGACCCGGCCGACCGGCCCGCCGTACCGAAGGAGCGCTTCGCCCCGGAGATCACCGGCGCGCACTGGGAGTTCCCCGAGCGGCAGCCGGAGAAGTGGCCGCGCGAGCGGTCGATCGAGCACAGGTTCCTCACCCCGGTCTTCGGCACCTCGTGCCCGCCCAAGGGGCTCTCCGGCGTGATCCGCCGCTACTCGTACCGCCGGTTCAGCGAGGGCCGCGCGGCGCACTGGCTGCTGCTGCTCGCCGCCGACCGGGTCGACACCGCGGAGAGCAGGCTGGGGTCGCTGTTCAGCCGTCACCCGGACAACCCGGTGGCCGAGACGGGCGTACGCAGCGAGTTCACCCACCACGGGCTGTCGTCGCGGCGCGGCAACCGGGTCGACCGCGTGCACCACCCGCTCGACCCGGTCGTGGTCGCCGCGCCCTGGGTGCTGGCCGGAGGCGTCGCCTTCCTGCTCGTACGCCGGGTGGCGCGCCGCCGTCGTTAGCGCTGCCAGGAGTCGAGACCGCGGACCGCGGCCCGGGCGACGTCGTCGGCCAGGCCGGGGTCGTTGCTGGTGCCCTCCCAGCCCTGGTCGTGCACGACAGTGACCGCGTCGGCGACCCGGATCACGAGGATCTGGCTGGTGGTCCGGCCCTCGGCCGGGCTGCCGTCCAGGCCGGTCGCCGGCCGGCTCACGGTGACCAGCAGGGCCTCGTCCCCGGTCCCGGCCATCGGCTGGGACCGGACGGTGACGGTGCCGCCCGAGGCCTGGAACGACCGGCAGTCCGCCACCGCGCCGCGGACCCGGCGCAGGTAGTCGGCCGCGCCGGTGCCCTCGAAGGCGAAGACGGTCTGGTGCAGCGTGCCGTAGGGGACGTTCTCCGGCGGGTCTTTCGGCTGCTTGTAGGCGCTCATCATGGCGGCGCTCGCGGTGACCGACCGTCCGCCGCTGCGGAACTCCTGGTCGCACAACCCGGGCAGCGCGTCGGTGACCTCCATCGGTTGCGCGTCGGACTTGCGCAGTTCCGGCGGCAGGTCGGCGAAGGCGGACGTCGGAATCGTCACGCGCCCGCCGGACGACTGCGACGCCGACGGCGTGACGGCCGTGGGCGCCGGGGCCGCCGAGGTCGCGCCCGGCCCCGCGTCGCCGCCGCCGTCGTTCTCACCGCCGTCGCCACACGCGCCGGCCAGCAGCGCGGTGACGAGCAGGGGTACGCCAAGCATCCGCCTACGGCGACCCGGTGTCCTCACGTCGACCTCCGTCCCGTGCCCGTCCCGACGACGTTCCCGATGCCACGCCGCCCGAAACGGCCGCTCCCGTCCCTGCTTCCCCAACGCCGACACCCCGTGCCACGTTCCGGCGCGGAGGCCACCCGCCTGACCAGCAATACGCAAAGACTTGTTTGCACAAACGTGTGTTTGCGATAGCGTGCGGGTCATGCGCTCCGATCCGGACCTCGACCTCGCGTTCGCCGCCCTCGGCGACCCGGTCCGCCGCGCCCTGGTGACCCGCCTCGCCCGGGGTGAGGCCACAGTCGGCGAGCTGGGTGAGCCGTTCGACCTGACGCCGCAGGCCATCTCCCACCACGTCGGCGTGCTGCGCCGGTGTGGCCTGGTCGAGCAACGACGGGAGGGCACGCGGCGACCGTGCCGGCTGCGCGTCGACCGGCTCACCCGGCTGAGTACGTGGATCGACGAGCAGCGCCGCGCCTGGGACGACCGTCTCGACGCGCTCGAAGACCACCTCGCCCGACCGGAGGCGACCCGGTGAGGGCCCGTACCGAGCGGCACGGCGACGAGCTGATCGCCCGGCGCCACCTACCGGCCGGGCCGGACCGGGTGTGGATGGCCTTCACCTCGCCGGCGGGCATCGCCGCGTTCTGGGGCGGCTCACACGCCACGGTGCCGCGGGCGTCGGTGACTGTCGACCTGCGACCGGGCGGCGAGTTCGCGCTCGACACGCGCGCGCCGGACGGCCGGACCGGACGGCTGCGGTTCGTCTACGTGAGCATCGACAGGCCACGTGAGCTGGTTTTCGACGAGCCGGTCACCGGGCTGCGCACGACCGTCACGCTGCGGCCCGCCGGAGACGGCACCGACCTCACCGTGCACCAGCGCAAGCTCCCGCCCGAGTTGCGCACCGACCAGGCCGCCGACGGGCTCGCCTCGATCCTCGACGCCCTCGCCGCGCACCTCCGACACCACGACGATGGAGACGACAGTGACCCGAGCAACCCAGCGTGACCTGGTCGCCGAATACTTCGCCGGCTTCCGGGCCGGCGACCACGCACGCATCCTCGCCACGCTCACCGACGACGTCGAGTGGGTCATCCACGGCCACCGGACCACGCGGGGCCGGGCGGAGTTCGACGGCGAGATCGAGAATCCGGCGTTCACCGGCAGCCCGCGGCTCGACGTCGAGCGCGTGCACGAGGACGGGCCGGTCGTCGTGGTGACCGGCGAGGGCCGGGGCGTCAGCGTCGAGCACGGGCCGTTCCGGTTCGCCTTCAACGACCTGTTCACGTTCCGGGACGGGCTCATCGCCCGCGTCGACTCCTACGTCGTACCGCTGGGGGCCGCCGGGTCGTGAGCGCGGCGGCCGCCGGGCCGGGTGAAGGCCCGGCGGTACGCCGACGGCGAGGTCCGCATCGCGGCGGTGAAGTGGTGCCGGAACGTCACAGCCGTCTCGAAACCGACGGTCGTGGCGACCTCCTCGATCGGCACGGTGGTCGTCTCCAGCAGCGGCAGGCTGGCCTGGACGCGCCGGTCGATCAGCCACCGGATCGGTGTGGTGCCGGTGGCCCGCGCGAAGTGCCGCAGGTAGGTACGCGCCGACATGTGGGCCTGCCGCGCCAGCCGGTCGACTGTGATCGGGGTGCCGAGGTTCGCCAGCGCCCACGACATGCTCGCGGCGAGCCGGTCGTCCTCCGGGTCGCCGGGCACCGGCGACTCGATGAACTGCGCCTGGCCGCCCTCGCGGTGCGGCGGTACGACCAGCCGGCGGGCGACCGCGTTGGCGACCGTCGGGCCGTGGTCGCGGCGTACCAGGTGGACGCAGAGGTCGAGACCGGCGGCGCTGCCGGCGCTGGTGAGGATGTCGCCGTCGTCGACGTAGAGCACGTCCGGGTCGACGCGTACCGCCGGGTGGCGCCGGGCGAGCAGGTCGGCGTACCGCCAGTGGGTGGTGGCCCGGCGGCCGTCGAGCAGGCCGGCGCCGGCCAGCGCGAACGCGCCCGAGCAGATCGACACGATCCGGGCGCCGCGCCGGTGGGCCGCACGGAGCGCGCCGGTGAGCGCCGGTGTCGGGTCGGCGTGCACGTCGGCGACCCCGGGCACGATCAGCGTGCCGACGGCGGCGAACGCGTCGAGGCCGTGGCCGGTGTGCAGGGTGGCGCCGCCGACCAGCCGCACCGTGCCGGGGGTCTCCGCGCAGACGGTCAGCTCGTACCAGGGCACGTCGAACTCGGGGCGGGGCAGGCCGAAGACCTCGGTGACGATGCCGGTCTCGAACACCGACATGCCCTCGTACGCCAGCACCGACACGGTGGCGCGGTTCATGGCGGGATCTTAGCGAAGGGCGTCGCTCGCGCCACTGGAGCGGCCGGACGGCGGCCACCACGATGGGTGCCATGTCGAACGTCCTGCGCATTCCCGCCGCCCGCCGCGCCGACGCCCTCGCCCACTTCGCGGCCCGCCTCTCGTTCGAGGCCGACGTGAGCGACGTGCACGCCGACCTGGAGGCGGGCGTCCCCGGCCTGGTCGTGGTCGACTCGCGCTCCCTTCCGGCGTGGCGGCAGGGGCACATCCCCGGCGCCGTGCACCTGCCCACCGCCGAGGTCGCCGCGCGGGCGGGCGAGCTGGTCCCGCCGGACGCCACGGTGGTCACCTACTGCTGGGGGCCGGGCTGCAACGGCGCCACCCGCGCGGCGCTGGAGTTCGCCCGGCTCGGCCGGCCGGTCAAGGAGATGATCGGCGGGTACGAGTACTGGGTGCGGGAGGGGTTCCCGGTGCGTACCGGGGCGGGGTTCGTCCGGCGGCCCGCCGACGACCTCACCGCCCCGGCCGGCGTCTCGTGCGGCTGCTGAGGCGTGTCGGTTCCGTACAAGACGGCAGATGGCGGCCGTTCCTAGCATGGCCCGCATGCGTGATCTTGTGTACACCGGATTCATGTCGCTCGACGGCGTCGTGGACTCCCCCGGCGGCGGCCCGGGCGAGGAGCACCGCAGCGGCGGCTGGGTCGTCAAGGACGTCGAGTTCCTGCCGGAGGCGTTCTCGCTCAAGGGCGAGGAACTGGCGCAGACCACGGCGCTGATGTTCGGCCGGCGCAGCTACGAGGCGTTCGCGCCGACCTGGCGCGACTCCGAGGACCACGCCGCCTACCGGGACCTGCCGAAGTACGTGGTGTCGTCCAGTCTGCCCGAGGACGCCCTGGTCGACGGCTGGGGGCCGACGACGGTCCTGCGGAGCACCGCCGACGTGGCCGCGCTCAAGCAGGGCGACGGCGGCGACGTCTTCATCCACGGCAGCGCGGAACTCGCCCGCCGTCTCGCCGAGGCGGACCTGATCGACAGGTACCACCTGCTCGTCTTCCCGGTGCTGCTCGGCGCCGGCAAGAGCCTGTTCAGCCAGGCCGACCGGGACCGGCAGACGCTGCGTCTGCGCGACTCCGCCGCCTACCCCAACGGCGTGGTCAAGCTGATCTACGACGTGACCCGCTGAGCCGGGTCCAGCGCTATCGCACCACCGGCGCCCGCGCGCAGCTCACCGGCCGTCCGTCCGACGTACCGGCGCAGCGCGCGGGCCAGGTGCGGTTCGTCCACGTACCCGAAGCTGGTGACCGCGTCGGCGGGCGGGCCGCCGGCGGCCAGCAGCACGGCGGCGCGGCGCGCGCGGTCGATCTGCCGCACCGCGCCCCGGGTCAGGCCGGTCGCGGCGCGGAACCGGCGTTCGAGGGTACGGGGTGAGGCCGGTGGGCGGCCGCCGCGCAGGGTCTCGGTGACGAGCGGGTCGCGGACCACCGCACCGGCACGGACCAGCCGGTCGACCAGGGCCTCGGCGTCGTCCGGGCCGGGTGTGGGCCACCGGCCGCCGTCGAGCCGGAACGTGCGGCGGCTCACGTCGGGCAGCTCGGCGCCGCCGTCGACCAGCGCGGGCGTGGATACGAGCCGCAGCGAGGTGCCCACCGCGAACTCGATGCCGACGAACGTGGCGCCCTCGGGCACCGGCGCGGTGCCGGTCGCGGTCTCGGGGCCGGAGACGGCCGCGTACGAGCGCCCGTCGCGCTGCCAGAACACGAGTCCCCAGCACGGGGTCGCCACCGACGTCATCTCGTCGACCCGATCGCTGGTGCAGGCCCACACGGTGTCGATCCAGTCCGAGTCGGACGTCCGGGTGATGAACCGCAGCTCCACGGCAGGAGCATACGGCGGTCCAGGTGGGGATCATTCGCTCACCGCCTCGCACGATCCTTCGCGTTCCGGAAAGGACCGTCGAGATACGGAGGTGGAATGGACCGGTTGGGTGAGCGTTGCGCGCAGTGTGCCGAATCGCTACCGTCGCGGGATGACCGACGAGCCACCGGTACGGGTCGCGCTGCGGGTCAATGACGTAACGGCGGCCTCGACGTTGTATCAGAGTTTTGGTTTTGTCCCGGTGGGCACGGTGCCTGGCGCTGATGGTGGTCTCGCCATGGCAATCCTCCGGCGGGGTCCGTTGCAGTTGCTGGTCGACGCGCTGGTTGGCATCCCGTTCCCGGACAGCGCCCGGGAACGTCAGACGAAGACCGGCCCGCGCGGGCTCGGCGTTGTCATCGGGCTCGAGGTAGACGACATCGACGAAGCCGCCCTGCGGTGTGAAGCTGCCGGCTGCGTCATCAGTGCCGGTCCGGCGAACGCACCGTGGGGAGAGAGGTACGTCGAGTTCGAGGACCCCTTCGGCTATGCGTGGAAGTTCTTCCGAGTGACCGACTCGACGCACGACGGCTTGCAGTCTGTCCACGATCTGTGGTTCGGGCAGGCAGGCTCGTGATGATGCGTCCCCTTCCGAGCGGGACGAACACCGTACCGCCGTCACCGCTCTACCGTGCGGCGGATTCCTGCCCGTTCCGCTCGTCGTCCCGGGCGGGGTAGCCGAGGATCTCCGCGAGGTCACCGGCCGCCTTCGTGTACGCGGCGTAGATGTCGTCGTCGAAGTGGTTGCGCCAGTCGCCGGACGCGCCCTTGCGGTAGTGGGAGATCCGCCCGGGCGTCTCCTTCGACTTCTTCATCCTGGTGAAGCTGTAGCGGGCCAGCAGGGCCTCCAGCTCGGCCGGGGGCAGCGTGATGCCGCAGTGCCGCAGGAGCTGGTCGACCTCGTCGGCCTGCCGCTCGCCGGTCAGGTCCTCGTAGCGGAACAGCCGGAACGTCTCGTCGCTCGGCGCGACCGCCCAGGACCGCATCTGCCCGAACTGCTTCTTGTCGCGCAGGCGGTCGATGACGTAGAGCATGCCCTCCTTCTTCGGCAGTTCCTGGAGGGCCTTGCGTGCCTGCGGGATGTCGCCCATCGGGGCGTGCGAGTTGCGCAGCGAGAAGTAGCTGGACACGACCACGTCGCGCGGGTCGCGGATCACGAAGAACGCGCGGTAGCCGCCGGCCTTGGGCACCGCCTCGAACCGCTTGTGGGAGAGGAAGATCGCCAGGCCGATGCGGCCGGCCGGCACCGGCGCGGTCGCGCCGCCGGAGTAGAAGCGCGGGTCGTAGGGCAGCAGCCCGCTGTGGCGGTAGACGGCCGGGTCGCTGAACAACGCCTTGATCCACTGGCTGCCGGTCTTGCGGACGGTGCAGTGGAAGATGTTGTCGAACTCGCTGTGGGCCACCACCGGAACGGTGAGTCGCATACGGGCGTTGCGCGCTTCCATCTGCGCCCGCCGGGCCTTGACCCGCAGAGAATTCGGCGAATTGTGCTTGGCGAATTCGACGGCCCGATTAATCATTTCCCAACCTCATCCGGACCCCGCGGAGCAGGGGCAGCACGAACACCTTTCCGCACGTCACGCAGGTGAAGTCCGCAGACCTCGCCTGCTCCGCCCCGCGCCCCGACGCGCCGCTAGGAATATCCCCGACGGTCCGATTGATGTCAATCCCGGGCGGCTGGGAGAACGCTGAAAATCTACAATTTCCATAGGAATTGCGGAATAGGCGCGACGGGCACCCGCGGCGACCCGCGCACCGGCACAATGAGCGCCGTGCCCACCGCCACCCGCGACCTGCTCGCCGCCCTCGACCCGCTGCCCCACCGCGACCGGACGCGGCGCCTCGTGGCGTGGGCACGCATCGCGCCCGACCGGGCGCAGGTCTGCGCCGACCTGCGCCGGCACGGGCCCTACGAGCGGCGTCTCGCGCTGCTCGCCGCGCTGGCGACCCGGGACACCGCGGCCGTCCTGGCCGCGACGTTCGACCCGGAACCCTCGATCGCCGCCACCGCGCTGACCGCCGCCGTGCGGGCCGGCGTGACGCCCGCCGACCTCACCGACCGGCCGGCCGGCGCGCGGCGGCGCGTCTACCGGGCGCTGCGCCGCAACCCGGTGCCGGCCGTCGCCGACGCGCTGATCATCGGGGTACGCGAGCGGTTCGGTGACCACGAGGCCGCCGCGTTGCTGCCGGCGTGCGGCCCCGAGACGGTACGGGCGTGGCTGCCCGATCTGGAACACGCGCTGAACCCGGAACGGCTGATGCGGTCGCATTCCGACATCGTGCTGACGCGCACCGGTGAGCGGATGGCCGTGGCCCCACCGGAGTCACGCGGGCGGATCTGGGCGGAGGTCGCCGGCGCGGTGCTGCACGGCGATCCGGCGCGGGCGCTGGACCTGCTCGACGGGTACGCGCCCGAGGAGTCGCTGCCCGGCCCGCCCGTCGCGTACGGGCGGCTCGCCGCGCACGACGCCCGCCGGGTCGTCCGCCTGCTCACGTCGCCCGCACGCGCGGCCTGGCTGGCACGGACCACGCTGCCCCGGGCGCTGCTGCGCCGCCTCGCCGCGCTGCCCACGGCCGAGCTGGTCCTGCTGGCCGCCCGGCTGCGGGAGCACGACCACGCGCTGGCCGCGTTGCTGCGCGCCGTCGCGCCGAGCCGCCGCGCGGAGCTGTACGACGGGGCGCTGGCCGACACCGACACCACGGCGCTGCTGCCCGGCGCCCAGGTGATGGAGGTGCTGCCGGCGGCGGTACGGGCGCGCGAGGCGGCCCGCGTGCTGACCCTGCCGTCGGTCCGCGAGCGGGAGGAGCAGGTGCGGTTCTGGAGCGCGTACCTGCCCTGGCCGGAGGCGTCCGCGTCGGCGAGCGCGGCGCTGCGCTCGGGCGACGCGGACGAGCGGGCGGACGGCTGGCGGCTGCTGGTGGCGGCCGCGCGACGCTCCCGCGACCCGCGCACGGTGGCCCAGGTGGTGGTCCGGCTCGGCCGGCTGCGCAACGAGCAGGACCCGGTACGCGCGGCCGCGCTCACCGCGCTCGCCACTGTGGCGCCGCTGCTCACCGCCACGAGCGCCGGTGGACTGACCGGGCTCACCACCGACGCGGTCGACGCGCGGGACGCCTCGGCGACCACCACCACCGCGTTGAGCCGGCTCGCCGTCGACGTCCTCACCCACCACGTGGACGTGCCGGAACTGGTCGAATGGGCACTGCGCACGATCGACGCGGTGAGCAGCGACGCGAACGTTCCGGTGCTGCGCCGGCTCGACACCGTGCTGCGGCACGGCCAGGAGGCGGTGGTGTTCGACCGGCTGCGCGGCCGGATCGAGGCCGGCATGGCGCGCGGCCGGTACGGGCTGCTGTTCGCGTTCACCCACGCGCTCGGCCGGCGGGCCTGGCGTCTGCCGGAGCTGCAGGACCTGCTGCGCCGGACCATCGGGCCGGACACCCTGCCCGCCGTGGCCCGGACGGCGGCCGGGCTCTGGCTCGCCGATCCGCGTACCCGCTCGCGGCGCGTCGCCGAGGTGCTCGACGTCGACGCGTCGGCGATCGCGATCGGCGAGGTGTGGGCGATCGTCTGCACGTCCCGCACCGACCTGCTCGACCGGGTGCTGGACCGGCCCCCGCGCGGCCGGTTCGTGGAGAACGGGAAACGGTGGGTGCCCGGCCCGGCGCCGCACGCGCAACGGTGGCTCCCCCGCCACCAGGAACGCTTCGTGGCGCTCCAGGCGCGCGTCGTCGCCGACTCCGGTCACCGGGTGTGGCAGCGGGCGGCGGCGATCCGGGCCGCCGCCGGGGCCGGACCGGCCGGACGCGAGCTGGTGCTGCGCCACGTCGACGCGTCCGAGGTGCCGGTCGCCGAGGCGGCGCTGGGCGCGCTGGTCTGGACCGACCGGCCGGACGAGGCGTTCCCGGTGCTGCTCCGGTACGCCGACGGTGACCGGGCACGCGTCGCGCTGTACGCCGCCGGGCGGGCCGCCCGGTACGTCCCGCCGGCCCGGCTGGCCGAGCTGCTGGGCGGGGTGCTGACCGGTGCCGCGAAGGTCACCAGCCGCAAGGAGGCCGCCCGGCTCCTGGCCCGCTACGCGCAGGTGGACGTGATGGCGGCGCTCGGTGAGGCGTACGCCGATCCGGACACGCACCGCGACGTGCGCGCGGCGATCGTCTCCGCCGCCCGGCAGCGGCTGGGGACCGAGGCGGGCTGGGCGGTCCTGCGCGCGGCGGTGCACGCCAGCCGGGAGGAGCGGCGGGCGGTGCTCGGCGCGTACCCGTCCGGGATCTCGCAGCGCCACCGCCGCACCTACGCCGCGCTGGTGGTGCAGGCGTGCCGGGCCGACGACCGGGAGGTCCGCCGCGCGGCGTTCGACGCGCTCGGCGAGTGGTGGCAGTGGCTGACCGGCGTCACCGACCTGGTCGTGGACCGGCTCACCGACCCGGACGAGACGACGCCGGGCATTGGGGTGGCGAACCTGCTGCGGGCCGGCGGCGACGGGGCGTTCCGGGCCGCGCTGGCCCGGCTGGTGGAGCGGGACGCCGCCGACGACGACCCGGGCGGTCCGGCCGCCGACCGGCCCGCCCGGCGGCGCGTCGAGCTGCTCGCGGAGGGCGCGGCCCTGTGGTCCGACAGCCGCCCGGCCGCCGCCGACCGGGCCGGGCTGGTCGAGGCCGCGCGGTGGCTCGCCGGCCGGGACACCTTCCTGGGTACAGCCACCGGGCTGCTCGTCGACCTCGGCCGCCTCGACGACCTGGACGAGGTCGCCGCGCTCTGCGCGGGCCGGCCCGTGGTCGCGGTGCGCACCGCGCAACGCGTCGGCGATCGCCTGCTCACCATGCGGCGGCGGCCCGACCCGGCGGCCCTCGCCGGCACGGTGGCCCGCCTCGCCGGGCGCGGCGACCTGGCCGGTGGGCTGTTCGCGGTGGCGCTCGTCGCGCACGGGTCGGAGTTCGGCTGGAAGACACCGTGGCGGGACCTGCTCGTCGGCTTGCGCCGCCATCCGGACGCCGACGTGCGGGAGGCCGCGTACACGCTCGACATGAGCTGACCGGGCCGGGCGTCGCCCTATGCTCGGGGGGTGACGCTTCAGCGGATGGACCACGTCAGCGTCGTGGTGGACGACCTGCCGGCCGCCATCGCCTTCTTCACCGAACTCGGCATGGAGGTGGAGGGCGAGACGCCGGTCGAGGGGGCCTGGGTGGACCGGGTCAACGGCATGGACGGCGTGCGGGTGGACATCGCGATGATGCGCACCCCGGACGGCCACGGCAAGCTCGAACTGACGCGGTTCCGGGCGCCGGCGCTCGTCGCCGCCGAACCGTCGGACGCGCCGCCGAACACGCTCGGCCTGCGGTCGGTCATGTTCGCCGTGGACGACGTCGACGACACGGTGGCCCGCCTGCGGGCCCACGGCGGCGAGCTGATCGGTGAGGTGGCGGACTACGGCGACGTCTACCGGCTGTGTTACCTGCGCGGCCCGGCGGGAGTCATCGTGGCGCTGGCCCAGCAGCTCGGCTGACCGCTACCCGGCGTCCACGGCGGCCAGCACCGTCATCGCCTCGCGTTCGCGGACGGCCAGGTCGGCGAGGACCGCCGACGCGCGGGTCAGGTGGCTGGCGTCGCCGGTCCGCCCGGCGGTGGCGATGTGGTCGGCGACGGCGGTCCACAGCGGCGCGATGTCGGCGTACATCCGCTGTGCCCGCCGCACCCGCACGTCGCCGGTGACGGCGGCGGCCTCGGCGAGGAAGTCGCGGTACACGGCGCGGAACAGCGCGCCGCCGGTGCCGCCGCGTTCCATCAGCGTCGCGGCGAGCGGCAGGTCGCGGGCCGGATCGGCGGCGCGGTCCAGCCAGCGGGTCACCCGGGCGGCGGCGGTGGCGATCCCCCGGTGGCCGAGGTTGGCGATCGGCGGGTCGAGGAACGCCCCGGCGTTGGCGCGTACCGCCGCGCGGACGGCGGCGGCCAGGTCCGGCGGGCCGCCGGGCGCGGTGAGCGTGTACGACAGGTGGCGCGCGGTCATCGGTCCACGCGCGGCGCGCGCCCGCGCCAGGCTCTCCAGCGTGGTGGTCACCGCGCCGCCCTGCTGGGCGGTGTCGACCAGGTGGGCGTGGGTGTCGTCGTAGCCGTACACGGCGACCGTGTGCCCGCCGAAGTGGACCTTGGTGGTGAAGTAGTCCAGGTGGTACGAGTCCAGTTGCAGGCCGACCGGGTGCCCGGCGTCCAGCGCGTCGGTGACGTCGCGCCACGCCTTGGCCGCCGACGTCGTCTCGCGGACGCGCAGGTCCAGGCCGAGGCGGCCGGCGGCGGCCCGGGTCACGCACAGCGGCTTGGTGCGCCCGCCGAGGAACGGCACGTCCATGCTCCTGGCGTCCCAGTAGACGAAGCCGAGCCCTTCGCCGAGGCCGAACAGCATGGGCTCGGACAGGTCCAGGCCGGCGTGCCGCGTCAGCACGCCGAGCGTGGTGGTCTCGCAGTGCACTCCGGCGCGCGGCGTCACGTCGTCGAGGATCACGTCGGCTCCTGTTCCGCCGTCACGGCGTTCGGGTCGTGCGCCACGGCTGCGGCGCCCGCTTCGTGCGTCGCGACGACGGCGCCCGGGTCGTGGCCGGGGGCCGGGGACAGCAGCGGGCGCAGCGGCCCGTCGCCGGGGACGCCGGGCATCCGGCGGGCCACCCCGGCGAGCAGGTCGGCGGCCTGGACGCGCGGGTCGTCGCGCGAGTCGGCCATCACCAGCCCGGCCAGCGGCGACGGGCCGGCCGGATCGCCCGCGGCCAGTGCCGCCTGGAGGCGGCGCAGCCGGTCCTCGGTGAGGGCGCTCTGCTCGTCGTGGATCACCAGCACCCGCCACCGGCCGCCGCTCCAGTGCAGGACGGTCTCGGCCAGCGCCGGCAGCAGCGGCTCCAGCGGCGGCGGGATCGTCCGGTCGCCCGCGTACAACCGGGCCTGCACGGCTGCCACCCGGGCCGGGTCGAGCGCGTCGAGGACGGCACCGGCCTGCGTGTCGTCGACGTGGCGGCGCAGCGCGTCCCGCGCGGCGAAGAACCGTGCCACGCTCCGGTCGTCGGCCCGGTCCCGCCGCTTGGTGCGCAGCATCTCGACCACGGCGGCGAGGAAGACCGCCCAGCCGGGTCCGGCCGCCCGCCCGGCCCGGTGCAGCGCCGCCGCGGCCGGACGCCGGTCACCGGCGAGGCGGGTGCCCGCCGCGTACGACGGCTCGGCCAGCAGCAGGTCGACGACCCGGGTGGCGAGGAAGAACTCCTTGTCGACCAGGTGCACGTGCGCCCGGCCGCGCAACGCCGACAGGAACCACTCCACCGCCTCGGCGGCTTCGCGGCGGCGCAGGACCTGCCGCGACTTGACCTCGTCGGGCGAGAACCGGAACCCGGACCGCAGCGTACCGATCAACGCGGCCGCCTCGTCACGGCTCAGGTCGACGCTGGCGTGGACGATCACCGGGGTGGCCGGGTCGAGCAGGTTGGTGCCGGAGAAGCCGGACTCGTCGCAGGCGATCTCCCGCACCGCGCCGGTCAGCGCCTCGCCGGGTGGCAGCCCGCCCTGGAGCGGCAGCCTCGCACCCGTCGACCCGGCCATGCCGACCATGCTCGCCCACCCGGCCCGCGGCGGACCAGCGGTTAACCCGGATCGGGTCGGCGGCAGGCCGTGACGCGTCATTCCACCGGCCGGTAGATCGCCGCGAGGCGCGGCAGGCGGGCGCGCATCTGCTCGTCGTCGCCGAAGTCGAAGTCCTCACCGGCCGGGTCGGCCGGCGCCGGGCCGGGGGGAGCAGCGCGGTCGGCGGCGTCGAGCGCGCCCGCTCCACGATGTCCCAGAACGTCTCCCGATCCACGGCGGGACCGTACGCCGCCCCACCGACAAGCTGTCAGCGGCCGTGTCAGCGCCGTGTCAGGGCGGTGGCGGTACGGTCGCCCATGGTGGGCGCATGACGAGTTCAGCGATAGCGGTCTCCGGGCTGCGCAAGGCGTACAAGGACCGGGTGGTGCTCGACGGCATCGACCTGGACGTCCCCGCCGGGACGATCTTCTCCCTGCTCGGGCCGAACGGGGCGGGCAAGACGACGACAGTGAACATCCTGACCACCCTGATCCGCGCCGACGCCGGGTCGGTGCGGGTCGCCGGGCACGACGTGGTCACCGAGGCCAAGGCGGTCCGCGCGGCGATCGGCGTGACCGGGCAGTTCGCGGCGGTGGACGAGCTGCTGACCGGGCGGGAGAACCTGCAACTCATGGTCGACCTCGGCCCGCGCGACCGCGTGCCCGGCAAGCGGGTCGTCGCGGAACTGCTGGAACGGTTCGACCTGGTCGAGGCCGCCGACAAGCTCGTGTCGACGTACTCCGGGGGCATGCGCCGCAAGCTGGACCTGGCGATGACGCTGGTCGGCGAGCCGCGGATCATCTTCCTGGACGAGCCGACGACCGGGCTGGACCCGCGCAGCCGCCGCACCATGTGGTCGATCATCAGGGAGCTGGTGGCCGGCGGCGTGACGGTCTTCCTCACCACCCAGTACCTCGACGAGGCCGACCGCCTCGCCGACCGGATCGTGGTGCTCGACCAGGGCCGGCTGGTCGCCCAGGGCACGCCGGAGGAGCTCAAGCGCCGGATCCCCGGCACGCACGTGCGGTTGCGGTTCGGCACCGTCGCCGAACTCGACGCGGCGGCGCTGGTGCTGCCCGACGCGGTACGCGACGAGGAGGCGCTGGCGCTGCGCGTGCCCACCGACGGCGGGACCGCGGCGCTGCGCGCCCTGCTCGACCGGCTCGACGCGCACTCGATCGCCGCCGGCGACCTGTCCGTACAGACCCCCGACCTCGACGACGTCTTCCTGGCCCTGACGGGCCGCACCCCGGAGGTGGCCGCGAAATGAGCAGGAACCACTCGGTCGTCATGCTGCGCCGCAACCTGACGCACCTGCGCCGTAACCCCACCTCGGTGTTCAACGCGGTGCTGATGCCGATCATCGTCATGCTGATGTTCGTCTACATGCTCGGCGACGCGTTCTCCGTCGGCGTCGACTACGTCGACTACGCGACGCCGGGCCTGATGCTGCTGGCGGTCTGCTACGGCCTCGGCGGCACCGCGACGTCGGTCAGCTCCGACATGACCAAGGGCATCATCAACCGGTTCAAGGTCATGCACGTCTCCCGGGGCGCGGTGCTGACCGGCCACGTCGTCGCCACCGTGCTGACGAACGTCCTCGCGGTCGCGGCCCTGGTCGGGGTGGCGTTCCTGCTCGGCTTCCGCCCGGCCGCCGATCCGCTGCACTGGCTCGGTGTGGCCGGCATGGTGGTGCTGCTCAGCGTCGCCGTCAGCTGGTTCACAGTCGCGCTGGGCCTGTTCGCGAAGTCGCCGGAGTCGGCGGGCATGGCCGCCGTGCCGCTGGTCCTGCTGCCGTTCTTCAGCAGCGCGATCGTGCCGGCGGACAAGATGGGGCCGGGACTGCGGCAGTTCGCCGAGTACCAGCCGTTCACGCCGATCATCGAGACCCTGCGCGGCCTGTTGGGCGGCGCGCCGTCGGCCGGTGACGTGATCCCCGCGATCGCCTGGTGCGCCGGCATCGCGCTGGTCGGCTACCTGTGGGCGCGGTCCACGTTCACGAAGCGAGCGTGATCTCGACCAGCCGCTCCCAGCCGGTCTCCCGGCCCTGTGCGACCGCCTCGGCGAACCCCGCGTCGCCGAGGCGGTCGCGCGCCGCCGCCTCGATCCGGGGCACGTCGGGGTGGGTGCGGTCGGGCAGCCCGCGTACCGCGTCGCCCGCGCCCAGCAGCCGCGCCGCCTGGTCCGGCCGGTCCAGCCGCAACGCCAGGTCCGCGACGCCGACGAGCACCTGCGCGGTCAGCGGCGCGTAGCCGCCCTCGCGCGCCGCCCGGCACGCCGCCGCCCGATGGGTACGGGCCTGCTCGACGTCCTCGGCCAGGTAGCCCAGCAGATCCTGGGTGCCCGCCCGGACGCCGGCCAGGTCCGCCTCGTCCCCGAGCAGCGCCGACACCGCCCGCAGTTGCGCGTACGCCTCGTCCGCGTCGCCGTCGTGGCGGGCCATGTACGCCTCGGCCAGCGCCAGCTCGGCCAGCGCGCCCGGCCAGGCGACCCGGGCGGCGAGCCGTTGCGCCTCGGCCACGGCCGCGGCGCTCGCCGCCTCGTCGCCGCCCAGCCGGTACAGCCAGGCCAGCCGCGCCCGCATCCGGATCACGTCCTCGACGGCGCCGACCTCGGTGACCGCCGCGGCGGCCTGCTCGTAGTACGCGCAGGCGGCGGCGACGTCACCGCGTACGGCGATCAGCTCGGCCAGCTCGCTGAGCGCGAACGAGATCCCGAAGCGTTCGCCCACCGCCCGGAACTCGGCGAGCGCCTGCCGCAGGCACGCCTCCGCCTGCGCCGCCTCGATGCCGAGGATGACCCGCAGCTTGCCCAGGTGCAGCCGGGCAAGCGCGCGTACCCACGGGTCCTCGTGGTCGAGCAGCGACTCCCAGGCGGGCAGCAGCGCGTCCGGCTCCCGCAGCATGCGCTCCATCGGCACGACCAGGGCCAGCTCCGGGTGACCGCCGCGGCCTTCCCCGCTCAACCGGTACGCCTTGTGGATCCACTCGGCCGCGTGCTGCGCGTCGCCCGGGCCGGAACTGAGGAACAGCACCACCAGCCCGTACACCACGGCGCGGATGTGGTCGGGCACCTCGCCGGGCGTCTCGGTGGCCGCGATGATCAGTTCCATGCCCTCGGTCCGGTGGCCGCCGAGCCACCAGTACCAGCCGGCGCCGGCCGCGAGCCGCATCGCCTCGCGCCCCTCACCCGCGGCGAGCGCACCGCGCATCGCGGCGGTGATGTTGTCGTGCTCGGCTTCGAGCCGGGCGAGCCAGGTGAGCTGGTCGGCGCGGCGCAGCCGCGGCTCGGCGGTCTCGGCCAGTTCGGTGAAGTACGCCAGGTGCGCGTGGCGCGCGAGGTCCGCCTCCCCCGCCTCGGCGAGCCGCTGCGCGGCGTACTCCTTGATCGTGCCGAGCATGCGGTAGCGCGGCACGACGTCGCCGGCGGCGACCAGCAGCGACTTCTCGGTCAGCGCGGTGAGCAGGTCGAGCACGTCGCCCGGCTCGACGGCGCCGCCGGCGCAGACCCGCTCGGCCGCGTCCAGGCCCGCCCCGCCGGAGAACACCGACAGCCGGCGCAGCACCGCGCGTTCGGCGTCGGTGAGCAGTTCCCAGCTCCAGTCGACCATCGCGCGCAACGTCCGGTGCCGGGGCAGGGCGGTCCGGCTGCCACCGGTGAGCAGCCGGAACCGGTCGTCGAGCCGGGTGGCGAGCTGGTCGACGGACATGGCGCGCAGCCGCGCCGCGGCCAGCTCGATCGCCAGCGGCATGCCGTCGAGCGCGCGGCAGATCCGCGCCATCGTCATCGCCGTGCGGGCGTCCGACGCGAGGTCCCGGCGGACCGCGACGGCCCGGTCCCGCAGCAGGCGGACGGCGGGCGACGACTCGACCTCGGCGACCGCGGCGTCGCCGTCCGGCAGGCCCAGCGGCGCGACCGGCCACAACACCTCCCCGGTGATGCCGAGCGGTTCCCGGCTGGTGGCCAGGATCCGCAGCCGCCGGCACTCGCCGAGCAGCCGGTGCGCCAGCGCCGCCGCCTGCTCCACGACGTGTTCGCAGTTGTCCAGGATCAGCAGCATCTCCCGGTCCCGGATCGCCGCGACGAGCCGGTCGTCCGGTTCCGCGCTGCCCGCGTCGCCGAGCAACGCGTCGCGCAGGCCGAGCCCGGAGATCGTCGCCTGTGCCACGTCCCCGTCGGCGCCGATCGCGGCGAACTCCACCAGCCACACGCCGTCCGGCAGGTCGCCCGTCATCCGGCGTCCGGTCTCGGTGGCCAGCCTGGTCTTCCCGGAGCCACCCGGGCCGGTGAGCGTGGTGAGCCGGTGCTCGGCCACCAGCGCGCCGACGGCGGTGAGGTCGGCGTCCCGGCCGACGAAGCTGGTCAGCTCGGCGCGCAGGTTGGTCCGGCGGATGTCGTCGCGGCGAGTCGTCTCGCCCCGCAGCAGGGCGACGTGCAGCGCCGACAGTTCCGGCGACGGGTCGGCGCCCAGCGCGTCGGCGAGCGCGTCGGCGGTGCGCTGGTAGACCAGCAGCGCCTCGGTGTCCCGGCCGACCGCGGCGAGCGCACGCATCAGTGCCATGGCGAGCCGCTCGCGTACCGGATGGGCGGCCACCACGTCGGTCAGCTCCGGGATCAGGTCCGCTTCCCCGCCGAGCCCGGTCTCGGCGTCGTACCGGTCCTCCGTCGCGGTCAGGCGCAGCCGTTCCAGCCGGGTCGCCGCCGCGTCGAGCGCCGGGCTGTCGGGCAGGCCGACGTCGCGCAGCGCGTCGCCGCGCCACAGGCCCAGCGCCTCGCGCAGCAGCCGTACCCGCTGCGGCCCGTCGCCGTCGCGGGCCCGCCGGACGAGACGTTCGAACCGTACGGCGTCGACGGCGTCGGGCTCGACGGCGAGCCGGTAGCCGTCCGGCAGCCCGTCGACGGCGCCCGCCGGCAGCGCCTTGCGCAGCCGGGACACCAGCCGTTGCAGCGCGTTCGCGGCGTCGGCGGGCGGCTGCTCGCCCCAGATCCAGTCGACGAGCGCGGCCTTCGGGACCACCCGGCCGGGCTGGAGCGCGAGGGCGGCCAGCAGTCCGCGCAGCCGTGCGCCCGGCACGTCGGCCGGTAGGCCGCCGTCCGTGGTGACCTGGAACGGCCCGAGCAACCCGATCTGCACGCGCCGATCCTGCCACGGCCCGCGCCCCGGTTCGGTCCGCCGCCCCCGCCGGTCAGGTGGCCAGGCGCAGATGCCGGCGCTGCCGCAGCCGCACCGCGGCGGCCACCACGACCAGCACCGTGAGCGCGACAGCGAAGACCAGCCCGTGGGTCAGGCCCCGGGTGAGGTAGCCGCCGTCGGTGTGGTCCACGGCGTACGTGGCGAGCTCGCGGCTGAACCAGAACGGCAGCGCCCGGGTGGCGCTGCCCGCCGGGTCCATCACCATCTGGAGACCGACCACTGTCAGCAGCACCAGCGTGCCCTCCAGCTCGCGCGGCAGCACGGCGCTCAGCAGCAGGCCGAACGGCACCGACACGAACACGGTCAACGCCATGATCAGCGCGATCGCGCCGTACCGCACGTCGCGCTGGTCGACCAGGACGAGCAGGAAGTACGGCGTGGAGAGCAGCACGCCGACGGTCCAGAGCGCGAGCAGCCGGCCGAGCACCAGGTGCCGGCTGCCGTAGCCGGAGAGCCGCAGGCGGGGTTCCATGCCCCGCGCCGCGCTGCCCGCGAACAGCGCGGCGGTGCTGAGCGCCCAGGCCAGGCCGAGACAGACGAAGCGGATCGACTGCCCGAGAAAGTCGCCGCGGCGGCTCAGGTAGAAGGCCAGCGGCATCAGCAGCAGGATGACCAGCACGGTACGGCGGCGCAGCAGCTCGCGCAGGGCGGCCTCGGCCACCACGAGGGTCCGGCTCATGCGTTCCGCTCCCCGGAAAGATCAAGCACGACGTCGACCCGGTCGAGCTGGTTGAGCAGGTGGGTGACGACCACGACGGCCTTGCCGGCGTCGCGCCACCGCCACACCTCGTGCCAGAAGTCGAGGTAGGTGCCCCGGTCGAACCCCTGGTAGGGCTCGTCGAGCAGCAGCACGTCCGGCTCGCCGAGCCGGGCCAGCACCAGGTTGAGCTTCTGCCGCGTGCCGCCGGAGAGGTGCCGGGCCTGGGTGCGCCGCGGCGGTGTCCACTCCAGCCCGGCCGCCTCCGCGCGCCCGGCCCGCCGCGCCGCCGTCCGGCCCAGCCCTCGGCCGGCGCCGATGAGCACGAAGTGCTCGTCCGGGCTGAGGAACTCGGCGGTGCCGCCGTCCTGCGGGCAGTATCCGAGCGTGCCGTGCACCTCGACGGTGCCCGCCTCCGGGCTCAGCAGGCCGGCGCAGATCCGCAGGAACGTGCTCTTGCCGGCGCCGTTGGCGCCGACCACCGCCGCGATCTGGCCGGCCCGGACGGTGAGGTCGACCCGGTCCAGGACGGTGCGTCCCCGGTAGCGCTTGGTGACTCCCCGGGCGGCGAGCCGCACCGGTCCGGGCTGGCGGCGCGGCGGCCGCACGTCGGGGCCGCCGAGGCTGTCGACCACCGCCCGGGCGTACGTCTCCGGCGCGCCGAAGACCCGCAGCGGCGATTCCCCGCTGTCGAGCAGGTGGGTGGCCGCCTCGGCGACGACGTGACCGGTCAGGTCGGGCCCCACCCCGTGCCGGCGCAGCTCGCCGGTCAGGGCGGCGAGCCAGGGTTCGTGGTTCACCGCTTCGGCTCCTCGCGCAGTATCGTGCCCACGCTCGACGCGAAGGCGCTCCAGTCGATCGCGGCGGCCCGCAACGCCGCGCTGCCGGCCGGGCTGATCCGGTAGTACTTCCTCGCGGGCCCGGTCCCGCCCTCCCGCCAGTGCGCGGTGAGCAGGCCGGAGCGCTGCAACCGCAGCAGCACCGGGTAGAGGGTGCCGCCCTGCACGGCGCCCAGCCCGTGGGCCCGCAGCGCCTGGGACAGCTCGTAGCCGTAGGACTCGCCGCGGCTCAGCAGCGCGAGCACGCAGAGGTCGAGCACCCCGCGCAGCCACTGCGCCCGCCGTTCCTGGTTCATTCCGCTCCGCACTGTCCCGACCGGACGACATCCGGCGATGACGGTAGCGCCGCCATCTAGGTAGCGCAACCATCTAGTGGGCCTCCTCCGGCCCGGCGAGGCTGATAGGTTGCGCGCTCCGCACGGGTTCGACGGGGGATTGCGCATGTCCGACACGGGGGCCGGATCCGAGCAGGGACCGGCGGGGGACGCGGAACAGCGGGGAGAGACCGCCTGGATGCGGCCGGCCGGCGAGCCGCCCGGCGTTCCCGGGCCGCCACCACCGCCCGCCACCGGGCCGGGTCACGGGTCGCCCGTTGCGGGCTACGGGTCGCCCACCGCTGGTCCGCCGTACGGTCCGGCCACGCCGGCTCCGCCGTACGGGCCGTACCCGCCACCCGGCCCGCCGTCGGCCGGCCGCGGCCGCGCTCTGGTCGTCGCCGTCGCGGTGCTGAGCGTGCTGCTGCTGGTGGCGTGCTCGGGCCTGATCGGCGGCGCGTTCCTGCTGGGTTCCTCGCCCCGCGAGACGGCCGAGCGGAGCCGGCCGCGCCGCCGGTGGCGCCCTGGCGGTCGTCCGGCGCGACGCCCACGCCGGGTGCGACGGCGAGCGCGGAGCCGTCGGCGCGCGGGCCGCAGCCGAGCGACTTCCCGGCGGCGCAGATCTCCGATCTGAACGACGTGTGCGACGGGGTTCTCTACTTCCCACAGTCGCCGAGGCGCACCGGAGCGGCGCCGCACCCGGTGGCGCTGCTCGTCGGCACCGACCTGGGCACGGGCAACCGCCGCCACGACCAGGTCTACTACTACGACGAGGGCCTGTCGAAACGGGTGGAGCGGACCTGGGCGTCGGAGGACCCGAAGGTCGTGCAGATGGTCGCCTGCCTGGATCGCACGAGCACCGGCGCGACGATCCGCAAGTGCCGCTACGACGACCCGGAGCCGGACACGCTGACGCTGCTGAAGGCCACCTACCGCCTGCGGGTGTACGAGGTGGCGACCGGCCGCAGGCTGCTGGACAAGACCATGGGCGGGGACGACCAGCAGTGCCCGTACGTGGTCCTGTACGGCCAGGACAAGAAGATCTACGCCGAGGTCAGCCACCGATCGCTGCTCTCGGCGCTGCGCAACCTGGTGAAGCGGTAGACGCCGGCCCGCCGGGCCGGCGTCTACCGCTGTCGGGGTCAGAGTGTGGTTTCGCCGGTGAGGCCGAAGTAGTCGTGCCATTTGGTGGAGGGGGCGAAGGTGGTGCCGGTGGACAGGGCGACGTAGATGTCGTTGGTGGTGTTTTTGGTGAAGACGATGAGGTCGTCTTTGCCGTCGCCGTTGGTGTCGGCGAGGTAGGGGAATTCGCCGGGTAGG
>NZ_RCVK01000080.1:0-4241 GCF_003667485.1 Micromonospora sp. BL1 | reverse complement strand
CCTCCCCTCATCCCGACGATCATGAAGTTGACGGCGCGACACGCCGTGTCCGGGTGCCGCCAACTTCATGATCGACGGGGTCGGGGCCAGGGCGGGCGAGTGGGAGCGCGGGGAGAGCAGGAGAGGTAGGTACTGATGCCGGAAGCGTTGGACTCGGCGCTGGCCGAGGTGCGGGCGTTGCTGCTCGCACCGGGGCTGACCCGCGCGGTCGCCGCCGGGCGCCGCCGTGGGCAGCGTCCCTCGGTGGTACGCGCGGAGCTGCGCCCGGTCACGCTGAAGGCCGGTCCCCGGTTGCAGATCGCCGTCTCGGACGGATCACGGCCGCACACCCGCAACGTGGCACCGGGTACGGAGGCCGGCGCCGCGGTCGACGAACTGCTCGCCGAGCCGTTCGGCAACTGGCACGTCGAGACCGCCGACGCCACGCTCCAGCTCCGGGTCACCAAGTCCGGCGAGGCGCAGGTGCACCGCGCGGCCGCCAGCCGTCCGGCCGCCGAGCCGGGCGGGCACGACCGGTCCAAGGAGTGGCTGCTCGACCCCGGCGATCCCCTGTTCCGGGAGATCGGCGGCTCGGCGGCCAAACGCCGGCAGGTCGACGCGTTCCTGCGGGCGCTCGCGGCCACGCTGCCCGACGACCTCACCGGCCCGCTGCGGGTGGTGGACCTGGGCTGTGGCAACGCGTACCTGACCTTCGCCGCCTACCGCTACCTGGTCCAGCGCGGCTTGGACGTGACGCTCGTCGGGGTCGACGTCCGCGAGGACCAGCGCCGCCGCAACACCGAGCTGGCCGAGCGGCTGGGCTGGGCCGACCGGGTCGGGTTCGTGGCCGGCACCATCGCCGAGGCGCCCGTCGAACCGGCGCCCGACCTGGTGCTGGCGCTGCACGCCTGCGACACCGCGACCGACGAGGCGCTGGCCCGGGCGGTGCGCTGGGGCGCCCGCTGGGTGCTCGCCGCGCCCTGCTGCCACCACGACCTGGCCGCCCAGCTCCGGGCCGGTCAGGCGCCCGCGCCGTACGAGCTGCTGACCCGGCAGGGCATCCTGCGGGAGCGGTTCGCCGACGTGCTCACCGACTCGCTGCGGGCCGCGCTGCTGCGCCTGCACGGCTACCGCGCCGAGGTGGTGGAGTTCGTCGACTCCCAGCACACGCCGCGCAACCTGCTCATCCGGGCACGCCGGACGGCGGGTGCGCCGGCCGACGCGCAGCGCGCGGAGTATCGCGAGCTGGTCGGCGAGTGGGGTGTCACGCCCCGGCTGGAGACGTTGCTGGCCGAGGCGGGCTGAGCCGCGGCGGTCCTACCGCCCCCGGTCGCCCCGGTTGCGGTCGCCCCGGTCCAGCACCGACACCCGCTCACCGGCGTTCCGGTGCGGCGGCCACTCGCCGTCGTGCGACGCGCTCGGGAACGGCACCACCTTCCCGGACTGCTCGGCGTTCCCGGCGGCGGCGAAGGCGTTCCACGAGATGTCCACGAGCATCCGCTTCAGCTCGGCGTGCCGGACCGCGGCGTTGCGCTGCAACGCCATCCGGGCTCCCAGCACCACCGAGGCCAGCGTCGTGCAGATCGCGCCGGTCGCGGCGATCAGGTGTACGCCGGTCGCATCGCCACCGCGTACCGCCAGCACCAGCAGCCAGATCCAGAAGCCGAGCGCGAACACCGCGGCCTTGGCTACGAAGAAGAGGCTCACCGCCCCAGGGCGATGCGGTACGGGACGGTCCGGCTCGGCCATGCTGTTCCTCCATCGACTCCCAGGGTTCACTCAGCCTATTACCCGAAGCACATTGCCCGAAGCACACTTCCGTAGTTGTCGGGTCTCGCCGACGGGACCTCCGGACCGATCAGTCAGTTACTTCTCCGGTCCGGCGTACTAGGCTCGGTGCGCGAGCCGGGCCACCGGAGGAAGGGGACAGATCCACCAGGGATGGGTTCCGCAGACGTTTCGCCACAGATGGCCTTCGCGCGCTTCGTACGCCGGGCCATCGACGCCGCGCGCGAGGAGCGCGGCTGGACGGTGACCGACCTCGCCACCCACACCGGTGTCGGCCGCTCCACGGTGTTCCGCTGGCTGGCCGGAGACTGGCAGGACTATCCCGAACTCGCGAAGGTCCGCGGCTTCTGCGCCGCCCTCGACCTGCCCGTGGCGGCCGCGTTCCGCGCGCTGGGCCTGCCCGACGCCGGGCCGGTGCCCCGCCGCCGGGGCGCCGAGGACGGCCCGGTGGAGGCCGACGTGCGGGTCATCCTGGATCGGCTCGCCGACCCGAACGTGCCCGCCGAGGAGAAGCACCACATCCGCGACCTGCTCCGCTACCTGGCCCGCCGCCCGGTCCGCCGGGCCGGCTGACCTCCCGGCCGCCGACGCCCGCGACTCAGGCCACGGTCAGCGTGAACTCGGCGGTCCGCACCACGCCGCCGACCTGGAAGTCCAGGAACAACCGGTAGCTGCCCGGCCCCGGCGCGGTCAGCCAGAACGTCACGTCGTCGCCGTCGCGTACCGGCTCCGGGTGCACGTGCAGGTAGCCGAGGTCGCCCTCACGCAACGCCACCAGATGCCCGTACGCCCCGAGGTACGGCTCCAGCGCCGCCGCCGCGCCGTCCGCGCCGGTGACCCGGAACCGCAGCGGCACCGACTTCCCCACCTCCGGCGTGCCGGCGTACCCGACGGTGAACCCGTCGACAGTGGCCGACGTGGCGGCGGCGGGCAGCGGCCGGGGCCGGTACGCGCCGGACGCGGTCAGGTCGGCACCGAGCACCACGGCGACCTGGCGTCCGTCGTCGGCCACCGCCGTGAAGTCCGCGTACATCCGCCAGGGGCCGGCCTCCGGCGCCGTGATCGGCACCGACCAGGTGCCGTCGGCGGCCATCGTCGGGTGCAGGTGCCGGTAGCCGCTGAGGTCACGCCGGACCATGATCACGTGCATCGGCTTGTCGTGCACGACGGCGAACCGGGTGACCGCCCGGCGCTGGTCGTCGCGGATCTGGAAGCGCAGCTCACCGGCGCGGCCCGCGACCAGCTCGGTCGACGGCACGAGCGTGTAGCCGGCCGAGGTGATCGACAGTCCGGTCGCGCCGTCGCCGCCACCCTGGGTGACAGTGGCGCCGTCGTGCGTGTGCGCGCCGGTCCCGGGTGAGTGGGCGTGCGCGCCACCGTCGGCGCCGCCCGTGGCGACCCCGCCGGCCGTCGCGCTGCCGGGCCGGGCCGGGTCGGCCGGCGCGTTCATCCGCCCGAGGCCGAAGCCGAGCAGAACGGCGAGCACCAGGCCGCCCACCACCAGGGCCAGCCGCAGCGTCTCCCGGTCCACCACGGCGGGACCGGCCGCAGCCGCCCCGGCCGAGCCACCCGCGCCGTCCCCGGACCGCGTCGCGAGGGCGTCGGAGCCGGCCTCGGAGTCGTCGGGGACGACGCCGGTGCCGGACGTGACCGACGACGACTCAGGCACCGCCGCCGACCAGCTCGTAACCCGCCTCGTCCACGGCGGCACGCACGGACTCGTCGGACAGCGGCGCCGCGCTGGTGACAGTGGCGGTGCCGCTGGTCAGATCGATGCGGACCTCGTCGACACCGGGCAGCGCGGACAGCTCCTCGGTCACCGCCTTGACGCAGTGTTCGCAGGTCATCCCGGTCACGGTGTACGTCTGGACGACGGGTCGCTGCTCGGTCATGACCCCACGGTACCGCCGCCCGGGCGCGGGCCAGACGACGGTCCGCCGACGGTGGTGACGCTCGCATTCCGCCCGGCCCGGGAACTTTCCGCGCAGGCCGGGAAACGGGTCAGCCGGCCACCGCGAGCGCCAGCGGCAGCACGTCCGGCGCGCCGGCCCGGCGCAGCAGCCGCGCCACCATGGCCATCGTCCAGCCCGAGTCGACCAGGTCGTCCACCAGCAGCACCGGCCCGTCCAGCCCCGGCAGCGCGCCGGCCAGCTCGCCGGGCAGGTGGAAGGCGTCGTGCAGCGCGCGTACCCGCTGGGCGCTGTTGCCCCGCGGCCCGCCGGCCCCGGCCGGGCCGGTGGGGTCGACCCGGCCGAGCAGCGGCAGCCGGCCCACGGCGGCGATCCGCTCGGCCAGCGAGCCGACGAGCAACGGTCGCGTCCGGGAGCCGACCGCCACCACGCCCACCGGCCGCCGGGGCCACGGGTCGTCGCCGTGCGCCCACGCCTTCAGCACCTCGACCACGGCGGCCACCACGTCGTCGGGCACCGGGCCGTCCGGCGCCTCCGGCCCGACCAGCCCGCGCAGACGTTCCT
>NZ_RCVK01000244.1:0-4316 GCF_003667485.1 Micromonospora sp. BL1 | reverse complement strand
GGAAGAAGGTGTCCGTCCACCATGTCCAGACTCCGTACCGGAATCGTCGCGGTGCTCGCCGCGGTCGGCCTGGTCGTCACCGCGGCCCCCGCCCCACCGGCCCTCGCCGCCGGCGGCCCGAACCTCGCCGCCGGGCGTACCGCCACCGCCAGCAGCGTCAACGGCCCCTACGTCGCGGCCAACCTGACCGACGGCAACCAGGGCAGCTACTGGGAGAGCAGCGGCGCGCTGCCCCAGTGGGCGCAGGTCGACCTCGGCACCAGCCGCGCCGTCGACCAGGTCGTGCTGAAGCTCCCGGCCGCCTGGGAGGCACGCACCCAGACGCTGTCCGTGCAGGCCAGCGCGGACGGCAGCGGCTTCACCACTGTCGTCGCCGCGGCGGGCCGTTCGTTCAGCCCGGCGGCCGCCAACACCGTGACGCTCGGCTTCACCGCCGCGAACGCCCGCTACCTGCGGGTCGTGATCACCGCGAACACCGGCTGGACCGCCGCGCAGCTCGCCGAACTGGAGGTGTACGGCGCGGCCACCTCCTCGACCAACCTGGCGCTCGGCCGGACCATGACCGAGAGCGGCCACGCCGACGTGTACGGCGCGGGCAACGCCAACGACGGCAACGCGGCCACCTACTGGGAGAGCCCGAACAACGCGTTCCCGCAGTGGGTCCAGGTCGACCTGGGCGCCGCCACCAGCGTCAGCCGGCTGGTGCTGCGGCTGCCGTCCGGCTGGGGCGCGCGCACCCAGACGATCACCGTGCAGGGCAGCACGAACGGCTCCACGTTCGGCACGCTCGTCGGCTCCGCGGCGTACGCGTTCGACCCGGGCGGCGGCAACACGGTGACAGTCACGGTGCCCACCGCGTCCACCCGGTACGTGCGGCTGCTGTTCACCGCGAACAGCGCCTGGCCCGCCGGGCAGCTCGCCGAGCTGGAGGTCTACGGCCCGGTCACCGGTGACACCCAGGCGCCGAGCGCGCCGGGCAACCTCGCGTTCACCGAGCCCGCCACCGACCAGGTGCGGCTGACCTGGACCGCGTCGACCGACAACGTGGGCGTCACCGGCTACGACGTGTACGCCAACGGTGTGCTGCGCACCAGCGTCGGCGGCACCACGCTCACGTACACCGACACCCAGCCGGCCGGGACCACAGTCTCCTACTACGTGCGGGCCCGGGACGCGGCCGGGAACGTGTCCGCGAACAGCAACACGGTCACCCGGACCGGCAACACCGGGGACACCGTCGCGCCCACCGCGCCCGGCAACCTGGGCTTCACCCAGCCGGCGAGCGGGCAGATCCGGCTGACCTGGACCGCGTCGACCGACAACGTGGGCGTCACCGGCTACGAGGTGTACGCCAACGGCACGCTGCGCACCACAGTGAGCGGGTCCACGCTCACGTACACCGACAGCCAGCCGGACAGCGCCACCGTCTCGTACCACGTCCGGGCCCGCGACGCCGCCGGGAACGTGTCCGCGAACAGCAACACCGTCACCCGCACCGGCAGCGGCACCGGCGGCACGAACCTGGCGGTCGGCAAGCCCGCCACCGCGTCGTCGATGGTGCACGTGTTCGCCGCCGCCAACGCCGTCGACAACGACGTCTCCACGTACTGGGAGGGTGCGCCCGGCGCGTACCCGAGCACGTTGACGGTCGCGCTCGGCGCCAACGCGAGCATCAGCGCCGTCGTGGTGAAGCTCAACCCGGACCCGGCGTGGGGCGCGCGCACCCAGACGTTCCAGGTCCTCGGCCGGGAACAGTCCGCGTCCGGCTTCACCAGCCTGGCCGGCTCCGCGACGTACTCCTTCAACCCGAACAGCGCCAACACGGTGACCGTCCCGGTCTCCGCGACCGCCGCCGACGTCCGGCTCCAGTTCACCGCGAACTCCGGTTCCTCCAACGGGCAGGTCGCCGAACTCCAGGTCATCGGCGTCCCGGCGCCGAACCCCGACCTCACCGTCACCGCCGTCACCGCGTCGCCGTCCGCGCCGGTGGAGACCGACGCGATCACGTTGTCCGCCACCGTGCGCAACGCCGGCACCGCGGCCTCCGCGGCCTCCGCCGTCACCCTCTACCTGGGTACGACGAAGGTCGGCACCGCCGCCGTCGGCGCGCTCGCCGCGGGCGCGTCGAGCACCGTCTCGGCCGACATCGGGGTACGCGACGCCGGCAGCTACCCGCTCACCGCGAAGGTCGACGAGTCGAACGCGGTGATCGAGCAGAACGAGGCGAACAACTTCTACACCAGCCCGACCGCGCTGACCGTCAGCCCGGTCGCCAGCTCCGACCTGGTCGCCTCCGCCGTCACCTGGTCACCCGGCACGCCGAGCGCCGGCGCAACCGTCTCCTTCGCGGTGACGCTGCGCAACCAGGGCACGATCGCGTCGGCCAGCGGTGCGCACGGCGTCACGCTGACGGTGCGCGACCAGTCCGGCGCGGTGGTCCGCACGCTCACCGGCTCGCACAGCGGCACGATCGCCGCCGGGGCCACCGCCGGCCCGGTGTCGCTGGGCACCTGGACCGCCGCCAACGGCCGGTACACGGTGCGGGTGGTGGTCGCCGACGACGCCAACGAGCTGCCGGTGAAGCGGCAGAACAACACCAGCGACCGGTCGCTGTTCGTCGGCCGCGGGGCCAACCTGCCGTACGACGCCTACGAGGCCGAGGACGGCACGACCGGCGGCGGCGCGCAGGTGATCGGCCCGAACCGCACCATCGGGGACCTCGCCGGGGAGGCGTCCGGCCGCCGCGCGGTCACGCTCGACACCACCGGCGCGTACGTCGAGTGGACCACCCGGTCGGCCGCGAACGCCCTGGTGGCCCGCTTCTCCATCCCGGACGCGCCGGGCGGCGGCGGGATCGACTCGACCATCAACGTCTACGTCAACGGCGTGCTGCACAAGCCGATGAGCCTCACCTCCAAGCACATCTGGCTCTACGGCGCCGAGGCCGGTCCCAGCGACTCGCCGAGCGCGGGCGCGCCCCGGCACCTGTACGACGAGGCGAACGTGCTGCTCGACACCACGGTCCCGGCGGGCAGCCGGATCCGCCTCCAGAAGGACCCGGCGAACACCACCACGTACGCGATCGACTTCGTCGACACCGAACTGGTGTCGCCGCGCGCCAACCCCGACCCGGCCCGCTACAGGGTGCCGACCGGGTTCAGCCACGCCGACGTGCAGAACGCGCTCGACGCGGTACGGATGGACACCACCGGCACCCTGGTCGGCGTCTACCTGCCCGCCGGCACGTACGAGACGGCGCAGAAGTTCCAGGTGTACGGCAAGGCGGTGAAGGTCGTCGGCGCCGGCATGTGGTACACCCGCTTCCAGACGCCGCGCAACCAGCAGAACACCGACGCCGGTTTCCGGGTCGAGTCCTCGGCCAGCGGCTCCACGTTCGCCCACCTGGCGTTCTTCGGCAACTACACCAACCGGATCGACGGGCCCGGCAAGGTGTGGGGCGAACTGAAGGACGTGGACGACCTGACGCTGGACAGCGTCTGGGTGGAGCACACCGTCTGCGCGTACTGGGGGGTGAGCGTGGACGGGCTGACCATCCGGGACAGCCGGTTCCGCAACACCTTCGCCGACGCGGTGAACATGACCAACGGCAGCACGAACAACCTGGTCACCAACTCGGAGGGCCGCTCCAACGGCGACGACGCGTTCGCGCTTTTCTCCGCCACCGACCAGGGCGGCTCCGGCGGCAACCACGGCAACGTGTTCGAGAACCTGACCGCCACGCTGACCTGGCGGGCAGCAGGGCTCGCGGTGTACGGCGGCTACGACAACGTGTTCCGCAACCTCTACATCGCCGACCAGCTCACGTACTCGGGCATCACGATCAGCTCGCTGGACTTCGGCTACCCGTTCGTCGGGTTCGGCGCCAGCCCGCCCACCCGGTTCGAGAACATCTCGCTGATCCGCTCCGGCGGGCACTTCTGGGGCGCGCAGACGTTCCCGGCGATGTGGTTGTTCTCGGCGTCGAAGGAGTTCCGCGGCATCCGGGTGAGCGACGTGGACATCGTCGATCCGACGTACTCGGGGATCATGTTCCAGACCAAGTACAACGGCAGCCAGCCGGAGAACCCGATCACCGACACGGTGCTGACGAACGTGTCGATCTCCGGTGCGCGGCGCAGCGGTGACGCGTTCGACGCGAAGTCCGGCTTCGGCATCTGGGCCAACGAGATGCCCGAGGCCGGTCAGGGCCCCGCGGTCGGCGCGGCGACGTTCACCAACCTCCGCCTGACCGACAACGCCCAGGACATCAAGAACACCACAACAACCTTCACCATCACCCGCAACTAACCCCCGCC
>NZ_RCVK01000084.1:0-4331 GCF_003667485.1 Micromonospora sp. BL1 | reverse complement strand
CCCGCAGACCGCGCCCGCCCCGTCCCCGGCCCGCCGGCGCGGTCTGCGGGCGACCGCCCTCGTCGCCGCGTCAGTGCTCGCCGCCGGCCTGCTGGGCGTCGTGGTCGCCGGTGGCGGCACGGCCACCGCCGGCGCCGTCGGCGCGGGCAGCTACACCGAGACGCGGCCGGCCGGCGCCCTGCTGCCCAAGGGCTGCGGCGCGATCAGCACCAACCCGCGCGTCTTCACCACCGCCGACGCGCCCGCCGGCGCCGTCCCCACCAACGACTGGTGGTCGTCGCTGATCTGGAAGCGCAACAACTGCACGGGCAGCGAGGTCCTGCACGCCCACCCGCTGGCGGCCAAGTCCGAGAACAACGGGCTCGGGCTGTCGTACACCACCACGCCGGCGATCAGCGGCACCGCGACCGGCGTCGGCGAGTTCCACTACCCGTACACCGAGGACGTCCGCGTCGGGATGACCGGACTGTCCGCGCCGGTGGTCAAGGCCGCCGGGTGGACCGACTGGACGGTCACCGCCGACTGGAGCGACGGCAGCCGCACCATGCGCGCCACCATCGGCCACGGCCTGCCGTTCAGCTACTACACGGTCAGCGGCGGCACCGCCCAGCTCACCACCGCCGGGACGCCCACCGTCTGGCGCAACTCCGGCGCCACCATCGGCTTCACCGTCCGCGGCCACGACTACGTCGCGTACGCCCCGACCGGCGCCACCTGGACCGTCAGCGGCACCGGCATCAGCTCGACGCTGGCCGGCAAGGGGTACTTCTCGGTCGCGGTGCTGCCCGGCGGCGGCGACCGGGGCGCCCTGGCCGACACCTACGCCCGGTACGCCCACGCCCACGTCACCGGCACCCGGATGAGCTACTCGTACGACCAGTCCGCCGGCACGGTGCGCACCACCTACGCGTTCACCACCACGCCCCGCGAGGGCAGCGAGACGAAGACAGTGGTGGCGCTCTACCCGCACCAGTGGCGCAGCCTCACCGGCGCCACCCCGATCGGGCAGACGTACGTCTCGGCTCGCGGCGCCATGCGGGTGCTCACCGGCGTGCCGTCGTTCACCACCACGATGCGCTTCACCGGCGTCCTGCCCGAGGTGCCCGCCGTCGGCGACTCCAGCGGCGCGGACCTGTCCACAGTCACCGGATACCTGAACGCCGAGCAGGGCAACCCGGAGGGCGTCAGCGGCCCGGACACCTACTGGGCCGGCAAGGGACTCGGCCGGGCCGCCCGCATCGCCGAGATCGCCGACCAGCTCGGGCAGACCTCGGTCCGCGACGCGGCGCTGACCGCGATGCGGAACCGGCTGACCAACTGGCTCACCGCCGGCTCCGGCGAGAGCGGCCAGCTGTTCTACTACGACCGCAACTGGGGCACGCTGATCGGCTACCCCGCGTCGTACGGCTCCGACGAGGACCTCAACGACCACCACTTCCACTACGGCTACTTCATCGCCGCCGCCGCCACGCTGGCCAAGTTCGACCCGGGCTGGGCCGACGACAGCCGCTACGGCGGCATGGTCGACCTGCTCATCCGCGACGCCAACAACTACGACCGCGCCGACAGCCGCTTCCCCTACCTACGGGACTTCGACATCTACGCCGGCCACGACTGGGCCTCCGGCCTGGCGCCGTTCTTCGCCGGCAACAACCAGGAGTCCTCCTCGGAGGGGATGAACTTCGCCAACGCGCTGATCCAGTGGGGCCAGGCCACCGGCGACACCGCCGTCCGCGACGCCGGGGTCTACCTGTGGACCACCCAGTCCGCGGCCATCTCCGAGTACTGGTTCGACGTGTACGACCAGAACTTCCCGGCCGCGTTCGGGCACAAGACGGTCGGCATGGTGTGGGGCGACGGCGGGTCGTACTCGACCTGGTTCTCCGCGGCGCCGGAGATGATCCAGGGCATCAACATGCTGCCGATCACCGGCGGTCACCTCTACCTGGGCGACTTCCCGGAGTACGTCAAGGCCAACTACGCCGAGCTGGTCACCAACAAGGGCGGCCCGCCCACGGTGTGGCAGGACATCATCTGGGAGTTCCTGGCCCTCGGCGACGGTGAGCAGGCGCTGCGCAACTTCCGCGCCAACAGCGGATTCACCAGCGAGGAGGGTGAGAGCAAGGCGCACACGTTCCACTGGATCCGCAACCTGGCCGCGCTCGGCACGGTGGACACCTCCGTCACCGCGAACCACCCGCTGGCGAAGGTGTTCGTCAAGAACGGCGCCCGCACCTACGTGGCGTCGAACATCACCGCCCGGTCGCTGACTGTCACGTTCTCCAACGGCACCACCCTCGTCGTGCCGGCCGGGAAGACGGCCACCTCCGGGGCGTACACGTGGAGCGGCGGCAACGCCACCGGCGGCGGAACCGTGCCGACCGGCAGCCCGTCGACGTCGGGGCCCAGCCCCACCCCGACCACCGCGAGCCCGACGCCGACCTCCGCGAGCCCCAGCCCGACGGGTACGGGCAGCCCGCTGAAGCCGGTCCGGTACCTGCGCTCGGGCGGCGGGCTGGACGGCACCGCCGGCACCGCCGGCACGGTGAACGTGGCGGCGGCGAACGGCAACCACGACGGCACGCCGACCAACCCGCAGGTGTTCACCGCCACCGGGCTGACCGGCACGTACACCGGCGGGGCGACCGCCTTCGACCTGGCCGTCGACGCGGGCACCGCGGTCGGCAACGGCGTCCAGATCCGCGTCTCCTACGACCTGACCGGCAACGGCAGCGTCGAGCGGGTGGAGACGTACCGGTACTTCGCCACCGATCCGGTCCCGGGTGCGGAGCGCTACCGGCAGACCCAGGGTCTGCTCTCGTCCACCGGCACGCTGGGCAACCTGGCCGGCGGCACGGTACGCGTCGAGGTGTGGAACGCCATCGGCGGCGCGCCCACGATCCTCGGCGTCGGCAACGGCTCGACTGTCACCCTGCCGTACGGTTCCTGACCCGCGGTTCCGGCGCCCCGGCCCCAGTGGCCGGGGCGCCGGTTCGCGACCGGGTCACGGCCAGCGGGTGGCGGTGGACTCGAACAGCGCGCTGTCGCTCGCCACCGGGATGACGCAGAGCAGGTGCCCGCCCGGCGCGCGCAGCACGTGGCAGTCGAGCCAGCGGGAGACCGGTGCGGCGCCGAGTCCGCACAGCCGCTCGACCTCGGCGGCCACGTCGTCGGTCTCGATGTCGAGGTGGTAGCGGGGCGCGTCGCCGACCGACTGCACGGCGGTGACCAGCCCGGGCACCACGTCGGCCAGGCCGGTGAACTCCGGTTCGGCTGGTTCGGTGCGCAGCTCCGAGCCGAGCGCGGCGGACCAGAACGCGGCCGCCTCCCCCGCCTCGTCCCGCGGCGCGTCGATGATCAGGGCGTACAACCTCGATCGATGCATCGCCCGAGCCTAACCACGACCGCCTGCGGCGGCAGCCCCGCGCGGTCAGGCGGTCACGTGCGCGCTGTCGCCGGCCGTCGCGGCGAACGACGTGCCGCTGACCATCCGGGCCGCGTCCGAGGCGAGGAACACCACGAGCGGCGCGACGTCCTCCGGTTCCACCCACGGCACGCCCAGCGGCGTCTTCGACCGCAGCGCCGCAATCGCGGCGTCCTCCACCTCGGCGAGGTCACCGGAGGCCGGCTTCCCCGCCTCGACGAGCGCCTGCACGTAGCGGTCCCGGTGCCGGGTCAGCGCGGTGTCGACCAGGCCCGGGATCACCGCGTTCACCGTCACGCCGTGCGGACCGAGTTCCAGCGCGGCGGACTTGACCAGCCCGATCAGTCCCCACTTGGACGCCGAGTACGCGGACCCGTTCGTGGTGCCGTGCTGCCCCTGGGTGGACGACGTCACGACGATCCGGCCGCCGCCGCGGCGTACCAGCAGCGGCGCGAAGACCCGCAGCACGTTGGCGGCGCCGGTGAGGTTCACGTCGATCTGGTCGTGCCAGTGCTGGTCGGTCATCTCCAGCAGCGGCGCGAACGCCTGGATGCCGGCGTTGGCGAACAGCACGTCCACGCCGCCGTGCTCCCGTTGCACCGCCTCGGCGACCGCGCGTACCGCGCCGATGTCGCGCTGGTCGGCCACGTGCGCCGACCAGCGGGCGCCCGCCGCCGTCACCCGGCGCCCGGTCTCGGCCAGGTCCTCCGGCGTGGCGGGCGGAAGGTCCAGGATCGGGCTGACCGGCCCGGCGACGTCCAGCCCGGCCACATCCGCGCCGGCCTCGGCCAGCGCCACCGCCGCGGCACGGCCGATCCCCCGCGCCGCGCCGGTGACCACAGCGACCCGCCCCGACAACATCCCGGCCGCCACCGCGTCACCCCTCCCGTGGACTCCCCTCTCGCAC